>CAZFQW010000218.1:0-6318 GCA_964521225.1 uncultured Roseobacteraceae bacterium | reverse complement strand
TGGAAACACTCAATTCCAGTCAGTTACTCGGCAAAGTAAAAGACCACGCCACCCAAATATTATCTAAGCTCCCAAAATCTTTGGTTTATCATAATGTAGAGCATACCACACAAGTAGTAGAAGCAGCAAAAGAAATAGCTGAAGCGTCTAATTTAAGTGCAGATGACTTAGAAATATTACTAATAAGTGCTTGGCTACACGATGTTGGCTACCTAACCCAAGGGGAGAATACTCACGAAGTGGAGAGCCAGAAAGAAGCCAGAAAATTACTCCAACAAGAAGGTTTTGAAGAAGCAAAAATTAAGCAGGTAGAACTAGCAATTGCCGCTACTCAAATGCCCCAAAATCCGCAAACGCTTACAGGTGAAATTTTATGCGATGCAGATTTATACCACCTCTCAACAAAAAAATTTAATCAACGGAATGATTATTTAAGAGAGGAATGGGAAAAAATTGAAGGGAAATTTTTCGCAGATATTGAGTGGATAGAAAAAAACATAGAATTTTTGGAAGGTCATAGCTATTTTACTGAATTTGGAAATGAAGTACTTTCTCAAAATAAAAAGAAAAATTTAAAGAAATTAAAAAAGGAATTAGCAAAACTTAAAAAAGAAGAAGAAGCACGCCTTATTGAGAAGATGGGAATAGACGAAGAACGTCTTAAAAAAATGAAAAAAAAGCTTGAAAAAGCAGAAGGAAAGCCAGAAAGAGGAATTGAAACAATGTTTAGGGTTACCTCGCGTAACCATGTAGACTTCAGTTCTATGGCAGATAGTAAAGCCAATATTCTTATTTCGGTAAACTCTATTATTATCACCATTATTATTGGGGTTTTAATAAGAAAACTAGATAATAATCCTAATTTAATTATTCCCACATTTTTATTATTAACCATTTGCCTTACCTCAATTGTATTTGCAATTTTAGCAACTAGGCCTAACGTTACCTCAGGTTTATTTACCAAAGAAGATATTGAAAATAAAAAAGCTAATCTTTTATTTTTTGGTAATTTTTATAAAATGAAACTTGCTGATTTTGAATGGGGAATGAAAGAAATGATTAACGATAGCGAATACTTATATGGAAGCATGATTCGAGATATATATTTTATAGGGTCGGTATTGGGTAAAAAGTATCGATATTTAAGAATTGCGTATACCATATTTATGATTGGCTTAGTAATTTCTTCCATCGCATTTATGATTGCCAGTGTGCTTTACCCCGAAGCACCTTCTCCTATTGAAGGAGTTGACTCAATTTTCTGATTTTATACCTAAATCATTTTCTAATCAAATCAATTATGCTCGAAGGTTTTACCCCCGTAATAGAAACACCACAAAAACTGAATCAGAAAGCACTCTATTTTATTTTTCAAGGCAAAGAAATACTTCTTACAAGCAGGCACCAACTTCCTACCGAACTCCCTGCTAATATTATACAAGTAAGAAGTTTTTCTTTCGGAGAATACCAGCAACAGCACTGCCTTGCCATAGAAATGGAAGGTGCTATCCCTAAAGAGTACCAACTCACTAATTTTAGAGCTACTTTTAAAACTCTTAGCGAAACACTTTTTAGAATTGCCGGAAGAGCTTTCCATTTGCTCCATTGGGATAGAACCCATCAACACTGTGGGGTTTGCGGTTCGAAACTCACTAACAGCGATGCTGAAAGAGCAAAGGTTTGCAGCAATTGCAGCCACAGGGTTTACCCAAGAATTTCTCCTGCCATTATTGTAGCAGTAGAAAAAAGAGATAAATTATTAATGGCGCATGCAAAGCGGTTTCCCAATAAAATGTTCAGCGTAATTGCTGGTTTTGTTGAGCCGGGAGAGTCGCTAGAAGAGTGCGTTGCACGAGAGGTGAAAGAAGAAACGGGAATTAGCATAAAAGAAATCCAATATTTTGGTAGCCAAGCATGGCCATTCCCCGATGCACTAATGCTAGGTTTCACAGCAAAATACGCTAGTGGAACAATAAAACCTGACGGCGAAGAGATTGATGAGGCAAATTGGTTTGGTATCAACGATTTTCCAGAAGAAATACCGAGTAATATCAGCATCTCTCGCCAACTGATAGACTGGTTTCTTGCCAAGCATAAATAAAGCCTTTTCTAGCAGTTAGAAAAGGCTTTATCCTAAGTAGCAGCATTATTTTAAGCTGAGAGGTATCAGCTACGTTGTAGTACAAATACGGTTAACTATGAAAAATTGCTTATAATTCTTTAATTCAAAATTATGATAACCAATAGCTTAACCAAAAACATCCTTAATTTCCTACAGATGGGGAATACTTATCCGTTTTACCACTTTTTTCAACCTTCACTATAAAATATTTTGTTTCTCCTCGCCAAGCAAATATTCTAAATCTCTCTACGTAATGAAGGCTTACTCTTTCTTTGCTTAGTGCTACCTCATCAAGTAATTTTAAGACTTCTTCTTCGTCTCCTTCAACAGAAAATGCCCATTTTTCGGTCTCGCTCGTGTTTAACTCCCCTTCATAGGTTTTAAAGAAAACTCCTTTTTTACTTAGTTTAACCACAGTACCTGCTCTAATCCCTGAGCTATACGATGCCCAATAATTAAAGGCGAACCAAATCAGGAGCAATCCTAAAAGCGATGCTCCCGTAATAATAGCCCCTTTTCTAAATTTCTTTTTCATACTTTCATTATGGATTTGAAATAAAAATTTATTACCTCCAAATTAGTCATATAATTCGTAAAAAAATCTATTTGTTCCATCTTTCTTAAAAGAAGAAGGGTGGAATCCGCTTTATTTTCAGGCACTAAATTAAACCTTCTTTTTTAAAAACTGCCAACTTGACAAGTTCAATAAAACGGCACTATGAAATTAAATCAAAAATAAGTTCAACACTTATACCTGCGGGCAGGCTTTGGTATTAGCTACCAAGATGCCAAACGATTTGAAGGTAAAACAGCACAGGAACTTTTTAGAAGAATTTTAAAAGCTTCTGAAGAAATAAATCAAAAAAATAGGGGCACTTTAAGAGCACTAAATATTTGGTAGGTAAACCAAATGAGCGATTCTAGAGGCTTTTTAAGAGAAAAAATGACGCTTTTTTGGCATGATCACTTCGCCTACCGATTGGCAAACCCTTTTTTAATGCAGCAACAGCATAATACACTCAGAACATATTCCCTGAGCAACTTTAGTAAATTACTGCATGCCGTAGCAAAAGACCCTGCCATGTTGCAGTTTTTAAATAATCAACAAAATAGAAAACGGTCTCCCAACGAAAATTTTGCCCGCAAAGTAATGGAGCTTATGAATACTTTTTTTAATGAATGATAATAACTCATTTTGCTGAGGTTCAACATTAGATTGTTGCAAAATTTCAACTAAACCTAATGCTGAGGCTAGTGGCGACCTCAAGTTGTGCGAAGTACTATCAACAAAGTGGTCTAGCTCAGTATTTGCCATTCTTAGCTCTTCATTATTTTTCCTCAAATCGTTTAATGTGGGGTTTGGCTCTGTAATCGAGAAGCTTATCAGTTCTTTTTTGGAACGCCCAAACATGAGCGATGCGGGTTCGTTACAATACATAATAACGCCCTCTATGTCTGTCATAAGAATCCTATCTCGCACGGTCGATAGTATTTGCGCCCTAAGTTTTAGTCGACTTTTATCTTGTAGTTACTGCTCTAGCCTCCCAACTTTAGCCAAAAGCTCATCGTAAGTAGGTTGATTTTTAATTGTAAGCATACCCCTGCGATGCTTAAGCTGAAAGATTGCTAGTTAAATGACAGCAGAATGCACCAATAGTTGCTAGGAACTACAATTACTTTTTGATGAACGTAATTAAAAGCTTATTAGAAGCCATATTGTATGATTTAATACGATAGTACGCCAAAAATTTGGGTAGGTAGATGTGCTTCCTTTTATTTTTTAAATCAATCACTACTTGGTCTTGGTGCTGCGTTACTTTCAGGTCTTCTAGCTCTACAAAGGGCATTGAAACCGATAACTCAAACTTGCTTCCTTTTTCTTTCAGTTGATATGGTTTTTCGTTGTAGTAAATTTGGGTAGGGTCTTCTTTGCCATATAAATGGTCGGCGATAATTCTTAGCCTGTCTAAGCCAAAAACCTCTTTCCCTAAATGTGGAGCTTTAAAAATGGGAAGCGGTGCAAAGCTATTTTCAATTTCCTCTAAATACTCTGCTTGGTTGGTGATGTATGATTTAAAGAAAGAGTTTTCTAACTCGTTGGGCAACACTCTATTAACAAGCACCGAATCTACGGCATAGCCATACATTTGTAAGAAAGCATAGGCTCGTTTCGCTTCTTGTATTACCATGCGTTCGGGGTTCATTACTAAGCGCATACTGGTAATATCTGGGTCGGCAAATATTTTTTGTATTTTCTCTAGCTTTCCAAAAAGCGTATCCATTTCTTCGTAGCCTTTGTCGATTGGTACGCCTGTCATCACCCGGAGCATTCCTCCTACCCCCTGGATCATGGCTTTTTGCCCGGGAATCGATTTCTTTAACCACCATTGTGTTACCTGTGGCAGGTTCAAAAAAGTAAGCGTTTCTCCTGTGGGTGCACTATCCACAATAATTACATCGTAGGCTTTTGAGCGGTAATGCTGTTCTAACCATAAAAAGGCACTTCCCTCTTCCATACCGGGTAAAGCAGAAAGTTCTTCCGCTACTATTTTATCGACTCCCTGCCATTTAAGTACAGTTAATAATAGCTCACGCATATTTCCCCAATATTTTTTCATGGAATAATAAACATCTAGCTCTTGGGCATATAGGTGGTCTGCTACTTTTGTGGGTTCTGGTTCTAGGGTTACATTGAAGGAGTCAGATAAGCTGTGCGCAGGATCTGTTGAAATCACTAAGGTTTCGTAGCCTAACTCTGCGCAACGCAGTGCTGTGGCTGCGGCGGCGGTTGTTTTCCCTACGCCTCCTTTTCCGGTATATAATAAAATTCTCATGAGATTTAGTTTTGGTGTTGTAATCGTTATTTTTTCGCCTAATTAATTAATGAAGCCGTGTTGACTTCAATAAAAAAGCCTGTCAGTTTTAAAACCAACAGGCTAGAAATATAATATTTTATTTACTCTTAAAGATTCTCCTTTACTTTTATCCTTCTTCTGGAGAGATAAACTTATACACCAATCCTGCTAAAATAGCACCTACGATTGGAGCAGCCCAAAACAACCATAATTGATCTATCGCCCAGCCTCCTGCAAAGATTGCTTGGCTGGTGCTTCTTGCCGGGTTTACTGAGGTATTGGTTATCGGTATGCTTATGAGGTGTATTAGTGTCAAGCCTAAACCAATTGCCAAACCTGCAAAGCCTTTTGGTGCTTTTGAATGGGTGGTTCCCAAAATAATTATTAGGAACATAAAAGTCATGACAGCTTCCGTTACTAATGCCGCAACCATGCTATACCCGCCTGGCGAGTGTTCGCCATAGCCGTTTGCTGCAAATCCACCTATTTCAAAACCAGGTTTTCCACTTGCAATAAGATATAGGATTCCTGCCCCTGCGATTCCTCCCACTACTTGTGCGCCAATGTAAGGGAATAGTTCTTTTTTATCGAAACGGCCGCCCATCCAAAGCCCAATAGATACCGCTGGGTTTAAGTGGCACCCCGAAATATGCCCTATTGCATACGCCATAGTTAGAACAGTTAAACCAAATGCTAGCGAAACGCCTACAAAACCGATTCCTAATTCAGGAAACGCAGCGGCTAAAATTGCACTCCCACAGCCTCCTAATACTAGCCATAAAGTGCCGATAAACTCTGCTACCAATTTTTTCATAATGCTTTTTGATTGTTGTTAACAATATTGCGGTGTTACCTGATAATTAACCTTTCAATTTAAAAAAACACGTGGTACTTTCAGTGCAAAAAGTAATGGGTTAATTATTCAATATTTTCACTATACTAAATATTATCAATTAATGGATAATAAGCAAATGAAAATGTTTTCTTTCCTTATTTTTAAGATAGAGCATACTCACATTTTTTAGGTGTAGCCTATTCGTGATTTTAACGCTTAATTTCTTGAATTTTCTAACAATATTTTGGTGGCGTAAAATATTGGTTCAAATTACTGAGCATTTCGGTTTGTGAAGACACAAATAGAGGAAGATAAGTCTTTCTAAGTTATTTTCAATGGATAACAAATATTAAGTAAATATTCAATTTTAAACTGAAAATAATAGATTATTAAAAACCTCATTTTGAGTGCTTTACCTCATAAATAAGTACATATTAATAATTGTTATTAATTAGGCAGTATTTAGAATTCCGTGTATAAGAATTTAGAAGAGCAAGGGAGTTACA
>CAZFQW010000217.1:0-6321 GCA_964521225.1 uncultured Roseobacteraceae bacterium | reverse complement strand
ACGAAAGAGGAATTAACATCATAGGAGTTCCCAAAACAATTGACAACGATTTAGGCTGCACCGACTTTACCTTTGGTTTCCAAACAGCAGTGCAAACGGCTACAGATGCTTTCGATAAACTGGTAACCACTGCCGAAAGTCATCATAGAGTAATTATAATGGAAGTAATGGGGCGCTCCGCAGGTTGGATTGCACTTCACGCTGCCATAGCGGGCGGAGCAGAAGTATGTCTTATTCCCGAAATTCCTTATGATATTAGCCAAGTCGTAAAAAGATTAAATAAACGATTTAAAAAAGGAAAAGGGTTTGCCCATGTAGTAATTGCAGAAGGGGCCGTTCCTACAAAAGGCACTATTTCTACCAGAGAAAGTAATGAGGTAGGATATAAAAATGTGCGATTGGGGGGCGTCGCCTATCAGTTGAGCCAACAGTTAAAACAAGCAGGACTAACTGCTGATGTAAGAGAAACCGTTTTAGGGCATGTTCAGCGTGGAGGTTCTCCTACGGCATTCGACCGAGTTTTGGCAACACAATTTGGGGTAAAAGCCTTTGAAATGGTGCTTAATAATCAGTTTGGGGAAATGGTAGTATATAAAAATAATGATATTGAAACTACCACATTAAAGAAGGCAACCGAAATCTATAATTTTGTTGATACCAATTCTTTTTTAGTACAAACTGCTAGAGGAGTAGGCATTTCTTTTGGCGATTAGGACTGTATTAATTATTTTAAATTAATTTATTTCACTGTTAATACATTGATTATCAATTTACTGTATCTGTAAATTTTCTTTATTTTAGCGGTTATATTCAAAACTTAATACTTGCTTAGAACTCTCAGAGAGAATGCTTTACTTTGCACAGATTGTATAATTAAAAATACAAATTTGAAGTAGTGTATGAGTAAGGAAGAAGAAAACATAAAGTCGCTCAATTTTTTAGAGCAGATTATAGAAGAAGATATCAAAACAGGTAAACATGGCGGGAAAGTACAAATGCGCTTCCCCCCCGAACCAAACGGCTATTTGCATATAGGTCATGCAAAATCAATCTATGTAAACTTTGGCTTAGCAGCGAAATACAAGGGTAAATGCAACCTTCGGTTCGATGACACCAACCCCGAAAAAGAAAGCCAAGAGTTTGTAGATGCTATTAAAAAAGATGTAGAATGGTTAGGCTACAAATGGGATAAAGAATGCTATGCTTCAGATTACTTCGACACACTTTATGAGTATGCCATTAAGTTAATTAAAGCAGGAAAAGCCTATGTAGATGAACAATCGCAAGAAGAAATGTCTATGCAGAGAGGTACGCCTACCCGATCGGGTACAGCAAGCCCTTTCCGAAACCGCCCGATAGAAGAAAACCTCGATTTACTCGAAAAAATGAAAAAGGGCGAGTTTGAGGAAGGAACTAAAATTCTTCGTGCAAAGATAGATATGGCATCGCCTAATATGCAGCTAAGAGACCCTGCCATGTACAGAATACGAAAGGCAAAACACCATAGAACAGGCGAAAAATGGAAAATATATCCAATGTACGATTGGGCACATGGGCAGTCGGATTCTATCGAAAATGTAACGCATTCATTTTGCACCCTAGAGTTTGAAAACCACCGACCCTTGTACAATTGGTTTATAGAAAACCTAGAGATATTTCCCTCGGTACAAAATGAGTTTGCTCGCTTAAACATTAACTACACAGTAATGAGTAAGCGTAAACTGCAACAGTTAGTACAAGAAGGATACGTAACAGGTTGGGACGACCCAAGGATGCCCACAATTTCTGGTTTAAGGAGAAGAGGTTATACGCCTGAATCTATTATCAACTTCGTAGAAAGAGTAGGCGTTGCCAAACGTGAAAACGTTATTGATGTTTCGCTACTTGAGTTTAGTATCAGAGAAGATCTAAACATAAAAGCACCTCGCAGAATGGGGGTGTTACGTCCGCTCAAAGTAGTAATTACCAACTACCCCGCCGATAAAACAGAGATGCTTTCTATCGAAAATAATCCGGAAGACCCTAATGCGGGTACAAGAGAAGTGCCTTTTGGCAAAGAGGTATGGATTGAACAAAGTGATTTTATGGAAGACCCACCGAAGAAGTTCTTCCGTTTAGGGCCCAACAGAGAAGTAAGATTAAAAGGTGCTTATATTGTTAAGTGCGAAAGCTTTGTAAAAGACGAAAAAACAGGAGAAATCTTAGAATTACACTGCACCTACGACCCAGACACAAAAAGTGGGCAAGATACCACAGGAAAAAAAGTAAAAGGCACTTTGAGTTGGGTGCCTGTAAAAGAAGGGTTAGATGCCGAAGTGAGGTTGTATGATCGCTTATTTATGGATGAAGCCCCTGACAGCGATAAGGAAAAAGATTTTAAAGAGTTTTTAAATCCTGATTCTTTAGAAGTTGTAAAAGATGCTAAAATAGAACCCGCATTAAAAGAATTTAAACCAGGAGAATATATTCAGTTTTTACGCCAAGGTTATTTCTGCTTAGACCCCGACTCTACAGAAAATAATCCTGTATTTAATAGAACTGTAACCTTAAGAGATGGATGGGCAAAAGCTCAAAAGCAGAAATAAAAATAGTATGCAAATCAGGGCTATAACCTTCTTTTTTGAGCCTAAAGAATGAATTCTGGTTTCATTCCTGAGTTTGCGAAGAACCTAAAAATAGGCCCAGTAAATTTTATAATTCTCTCCCTACAATCGAGATAAAAAAATGTTTTTGCGTGCAATAGGCTTTAAAAACCTCATGATTTTTTCCTGAGGTTTTTTTTAATGGAAAACTGAATGAATGCGATACTAGAGATTATCAAGACTCATTTATTCTTGGGGTTTTGGCAGTATATTCCTGAAATCGTCTACATACGAGTAAATTTTTTACACAAACAGTCATAATAAAGCTCACTGTAAAAGTATCGTTTACCACCCAACAAAATATTTTGTTGTCTTTATTAAAGTAACAAAGGGTAAAATACCATTTTGAATAGACTATGCGAATCAAGGGGGTACAATCTTCTTTTTTGAACTTAAAAAATAAATTTTGCTGCCATCATCCTCAATAGAGAGAAGAATCTAAAAACAAGAAAAAGTAAACGTTATGCACCCCTGCTTGCCTAGGAAATAAGACCACTTAAAACCCTCGAAGAACTAATCTTCCCTTATAAAAAAACAAGACAAATGTGCTAAATCCCGCAAAAATCACTTTTCAGGGAACTCTCAGCAGAAAATCGAGCTACTCAATTACATTTCGTCTTAGCCATAAAGGCGAAATACTAGCTCTTTTCAAATTCTCACAAATTTTTTTATAAAATATTATGCATGCATACTAAAATATTCTATATTTGATATATGTTATGCATGCATAACAAAATGCCCCTAGTAGATTTATCTTTTAACCTTATCAATAAATAGAAAAATGGAAACCTTAGAAAAGAAAAAAACCATCAAAGGTGGAGAGTTTCTAATCCGTGAAACCGAAGCTAACGACATCTTCATCCCTGAAGAATTTACAGAAGAACAACGCATGATGGCGGCTGCTTGTCAAGAGTTCATCGAAAAAGAGATTGAGCCACAAAGAGAACGCATCGATAGCATGAAAGAACCTGAATTGGTTCCTCAAATCTTTAAAAAAGCAGGCGAGCTTGGTCTTTTAGGCGTTGCTGTTCCGGAAGAATATGGCGGGTTAGGAATGAGCTTTAACACCTCTATGCTTATCGCCGATATTATGGGCGCAGCAGGTTCGTTTTCAACTACTTATGGCGCGCATACAGGTATTGGTACTTTGCCAATTTTATATTATGGTACTGAAGCGCAAAAGCAAAAATATTTACCAAAACTTGCCACAGGCGATTGGGCGGCTTGCTACTGTTTAACCGAGCCAGATGCAGGTTCTGACGCAAATTCTGGAAAAACAAAAGCAACTTTAACCGAAGACGGTAAGCACTACCTAATCAACGGACAGAAAATTTGGATTTCCAATGCAGGGTTTGCCGATTTATTAATTGTTTTTGCAAAAATTGAAGACGATAAAAACCTAACAGCATTTATCGTTGAAAAAACGTTTGGTGGCATCACCATGAATGAAGAAGAGAAGAAGATGGGTATCAAAGGTTCTTCTACTCGCCAAGTGTTTTTCAACGATTGCAAAGTGCCTGTTGAAAATATGCTTTCTGACCGTGGCAACGGTTTCAAAATAGCTGTAAACATTCTAAATATTGGCCGTGTAAAACTAGGCGTTGGTGTTATTGGGGGTTGTAAAGGCGTTATTAACTTGGCAACTAACTACTCTAACGAGCGCAAGCAGTTCAAAACGCCAATTGGTAATTTTGGAGCAATTAAGCATAAACTAGCTGAAATGGCTATCAAAACGTATGCATGTGAATCTGCTTCTTACCGTTCAGGGCAAGATATTGAAGATAAAATAGATGAGTTAATAGCCTCTGGAATGCCCGAAGCAGAAGCGAAACTGAAAGGAGTTGAGCAGTTTGCGATTGAATGTGCTATTATTAAAGTACATGGCTCAGAAGTACTTGACTATGTGGTAGATCAAGGCGTTCAGGTATATGGTGGTATGGGTTTCTCTGCCGATGCCCCCATGGAAAGAGCCTATCGCGATTCTCGTATTTCAAGAATTTATGAAGGTACGAACGAAATTAACCGTATGCTTTTAGTAGGTATGATGGTAAAACGTGCTATGAAAGGCGAACTAGATCTTATGGGACCTGCCATGGCAGTTGGAAAAGAGCTTACAGGAGTCCCTTCGTTTGCTACACCAAATGGTGCGGCACTTTTCTCAGAAGAAAAAGAAATCCTTAAAAACTTAAAGAAAGCTGTATTGATGGTAGCTGGTAAAGCAGTGCAAACCTTCACGACCACCTTATCGGAAGAGCAAGAGATTATGATGAACATTGCCGATATGCTCATCGAGATTTATGCTGCCGAATCAACCATTCTGAGAACGGAAAAAATGATTGGAATGAAAGGAGAAGAGGCCTGCAAGCTCCAAAAAAATGCTGCTCTTGTGTATTTACATGAAGCCGTAGAAGCTGTTGGCAAAGCTGGCAGAGAAGCAATTACGAGCTTTACTACTGGCGACGAAATGAAAGTAATGATGATGGGCTTAAAGAGGTTTACTAAGGTAAACAAGCCTATTAACCCTAAAGCGCTTAGAAGAGAAATAGCGGAAGCTATGACATCGAAAAATGAATATGTTTTTTAAGTAGTTTTATTAATTAATATCCATTCAAAAAAGCACCTTGACTTTCAAGGTGCTTTTTTTGTCCTCTATTTTACTTTTTGGATTAAAAATAAAGCTTACCTTCACATAAACAAGAAATGTAAAACTTACTGTAATGGTAAGCCGTTGTTTTTTGTCTGAATATAAATCAATTTTAGTCTAATTTATCCAATGAGGATTTTTTCCCTTTTTGTTCTACACATCATCATTTTATCTTCTTGTTCTAAAGCTGTTGAAGAGAGCAACAAATCCGTAAAAGGTTACGCCGATCTTCGGTCTGTTACAATGCAGGGTTTAGATTATGTAAATCTTGAAGGCGAATGGGAATTTTATTGGTCGAAACTACTTAGCCCTCAAGATTTTAAAAATAACAACGTCCCCGAGCCTCAGTATATAAGAGTACCCGGTTCTTGGACTGCCAACCCAGACACAGAGGGAGTATTGCATCCCGCAGAAGGGCAAGCTACGTTCAGAATGACTGCCAAACTAAAAGAGCCTATTCAAAACCCTGGTATTTTAATTCCTATGATTTGGGGCGCTCACAAGGTTTGGATAAATGGTACATTGGTTCATACTTTGGGAGATTTAGATTCTAAAGAAAGAGGGAGTTATATTGGGGTATTAGAGACAGTAAAATCATTTGATTTATATAAAAATGAGATAGAAATAGTTGTTCAGGTTTCCAACTATAATTTTTTCTTGTCAGGTATTAAAGAAAACTTTTATATAGGAACTTTTGAGTCTGTTTTCAATAGAAAAGAATTACTAAATGCCGTAAATCTAGTTTGGTTAGGAGCTTTATTAATTATGGCACTCTATCATTTTATTCTTTGGTTTTTTAGAAAAAAAAATGTTTCCACCTTATATTTTGGATTTATCTGTTTTATAATGGTTGTAAAATTAATTGATTTTGGAGACCATTATCTCTACGAATATTTCATTATTTATTACAAAGGCTTTGTTACAGGAGTTCAGCCCAAAATATATTACCTATCTATTTTTCTATTAGCCCCCGTAGGTGTTTTATATGTTCAATCTTTATATCCGATAGAAAGTAACAAAAAATGGGTTAAAACA
>CAZFQW010000216.1:0-6322 GCA_964521225.1 uncultured Roseobacteraceae bacterium | reverse complement strand
TTGGCCCCTATTGTATAGTTCATTTGTGCCGAGAAGAAGAAGCCTTTGTAGTCGGCATCTAAAGAGAAACTACCTTGTACGTCGGGATAAATGTTTTTGTCTGACCAAACACGGTCGGTGTCCACATTAGGGCTTTCAGTGGTTTCGCCATCGGCAGTTAAGAATAGTAGGTTACCATTTTCAGGATTCACCCCTGCAAAACGATATACAAAATACTCATTAATTTTTCCGCCTTCCCTTAAACCTGTTAAACCATCAATTACTTGGTTGTCTGGAGTAGGGATTTCCAGTACCTCTTGCTTATTGTAGTTACCAACGGTTCTTACCGTTAAGTTCAAACCATTTTTACCTCCACGCAAGATGTCATACTCTAAAGACCAATCGAGACCACGGTTTTCTAAGTTGCCTACGTTTGCTCTTAGCTCGGTTACCGAGTTAATTGCTGAAACCGGACGGTCTTGGAATAAGTCATTGGTTCTTTTTACATATACATCGAATACACCTCTTAATCTTGAATCTAAGATTTCAACATCCACACCAACGTTAGTTTGTACAATTTCTTCCCAACGAAGCGTATTATTGCCAATTTGGCTCAAGAAAATGGAGTTTTGTCCACCATAACCAGAACCAGTTCTATAAAAGTCTTCTGTTAAGTCTGGTCCGGCAAAGTAAGCATTTGTCCCAGCCGCATCCACAATTCTTTGGTTACCTGTAACACCGTAAGAAGCACGAAGTTTTAATACATCGAAAATGGAACCGTTTAAGAATGCTTCATTATGCAAGTTCCAACGACCACCCACAGAATAGAAAGTACCCCAACGGTTACTTTCAGAGAATCGGTAAGAAGCATCGCGGCGAATAGTAACGTTTGCGCCAAATCTTGAAGCGTAGTCGTAATCGGCAGTACCAAAGTAAGAGAATAAACCCGACTCTCTTCTAGTGGCATTTACTGTATTTGCAAACCAATCGTTATCAGCATTGTCGGCTACATAGCTAGCACCATTCCCCGGAGAATATGTTTTAGGATCTAAACCTTGATTTCTAAAACCGAATGTATATCTGTGCCCACGGAAAGTTTCTGTGAATACCCCTGCGCTAACCGTATGATCGCCAAACTTTTTAGTGTAGTTTAAAGAAGAGATAATGTTGTAAGTAAGCGTTCTTGTGGTTTGTTGATTTTCAGAACCTGGGGTTAAATTGTTGTTTCTGCCTCCAGGAGCAAATAACAAAGCGTTAAACGAGTTGGGAGCTTCAGATGATAGTAAGTTTTCATCGGTAAAGTCTGCTCCAAATTTCACATCGGCAGTAAGTCCGTCAATAATTTCGTAGTTGATGTTCGCACTACCAATCATTTTCAACTCATTTTCTTCTCTTGTAAAGGTTTTTAATAAGTCCACCAAGAAAAGAGGCGTATTTGTAAATGATAATGGCGAAAGCAGTGATCTGCCGTCCACATAATCGTCAATAGTTATGTAAGGAGCAGATTGATAGGCTCCTAGAACTAAGTTTCTGTTAATTCCTCCTGTACCAATTGAAGCAGGCTCATCGTTCTTGGAGTAATTGATAGACGTATTTAACGAATAATTCAATCTGCCGTTGGTAGATTTACCATTAAGATTGTTACGCAAATTGTATCTCTCTAAAGAAGAATTTTTCAGTACACCATCTTGGTTTGTATAACCAACTGATGTAAATGTTTTGATGTTCTCCTTACCATTCGAAATAGTTAAATTATGAATTTGAGAAAGACCTGCATCGAAGAAATAGTCGTACCAGTTTTGAAAAGGTGAAGCTGCAATTTCCGCATCCGTTAAATTAGTTCCTCTACCTCTGCCAAAATCCCTTTCTAACGTTAGCTGCTCTTGTGAATTCATTAAGTTGTAATCGTTAGTTTGCAGGTTGGTAATGTTGTACTGGCCCGTGTAGGTAACTTGCAAACCAGCACCAAAAGAACCACTCTTTGTAGTGATTACAATTACCCCATTTGCCCCTCTGTTGCCATAAATTGCCGTAGCACCTGCATCTTTCAGTACGGTTACATTAGCAATATCATTCGGGTTTAAACTACGGAAGTTATCCTCGTCAACAGGCGTACCATCAATGATGAAAAGAGGCTCTGTGTTGCCATTGATTGAACCTACTCCACGAAGGTTGATAGTTGAATTTCCCCCTGGCTGTCCGTTAGAAGTAGTGATATTCAGACCGGCCACCTGCCCTTGAAGGGTTTGAGTAAAGTTAGCATTCGGTCTGTTCTGAATCGTTTCTGCGCTCACAGTTTGTGCGGCAATGCTCGATCTTTCTTTAGAAGTAGTTTGGTAACCTGTTACTACAACTTCTTCAAGAAGCTCAGTATCTGGCTCTAAAGTTAGATTCACAGTAGAACGACCAGCAATCTTAACTTCCTGAGAAATGAAACCAATGTAGCTAAATACTAATGTGTTAGCATCTGCAGATATGGTTAATCGGTACTTACCTTCCAAATCGGTAACGGTGCCTTGGGTTGTACCTTTCACAAACACGTTAACTCCTGGAAGCGACGAATTGTCTTCCGATGAAGTTACGGTACCGCTTATTGTTTTATCCTGAGCATAGGCAGTAGAAAAGCCCACGAAAAAGACAAACAGTAAGGACAGTGTTAACTGTAATTTTCTGTTCATGTGTTTGAAACTTTAATTAATTGATAATAAATGTAGATAAATTAATATACCTTTATTGATATAAAAGGAGATGTAAGATATAATTTTTTTATTATTTAATAGTACTTATCTAATAAATTCCCCCTTTAGAGGGGAATAAAATTCCTTGTAATAAAGAAGTAATTTTTGGCACAATGACAAGACTATTAACCTACAGTAAATGTTGCAGCTAAACCTTAATAAATAACCAATAAATATTTATGAATACGGTGCTGCTAGAACAAACTTTTGAACAATGACCAAAAGCTAAGGTCAAGAGTAGGAAAATCACTCGAATAAACACTAACAAGATGCGAGGAAAAATATCGAGTTATATGGCAATAATATATGCTTTAACGTAATTCGCATTTTAACCATTTAATAATAACACATTTGAGCACAACGCCTCTACCAAAATCTTGGCAAGTACATGCAATGCTAGCCGGTGTCGCCTTGCTGTACGGTACTAACTACAATGTAATGAAATTAGTAACACCGCATTATGTCCCACCCTATACTGTTATTTTATTTCGGGTAACGGGTGCTGCTTTTTTATTTGGTGTTGTTCATTTTTTCTTCATAAAAGAAAAAATACAGAACCGAGCCGATTTTTACCGACTGTTAGAAGGTGCTGCCTTTGGCGTTGCCGGGAGTCAGTTATGCTATGCAAAGGGTTTGTCGCTTACCACGGCGGTAAATGCTTCGGTAATTATGACGCTCATCCCCGTTTTTGTACTTATCGCTTCTATCTTTCTGTTAAATGAAAGAATAAAATTCACCAAATGGTTGGGGATTTTTTTAGGAGGAATAGGCGCTTTTTTACTGATTGGAGGCACAAAATTCAACCTTACTTCTGAGGGGGCTTTAGGCGATTTTTTCATTTTGGGTAATGCAGCATTTTTTGGGATTTATTTAGTTAGAATAAAACCACTCATGGCGCGCTACCATCCTTTAACCGTTACCAAATGGATTTTTTTATTAGGTTGGTTTCTTGTACTCCCTTTCGGAATCCAAGATGCCATTGCATTAGACTACAACTTCCCACAAAAAATTAGGTGGGCGTTAGCTTTTATTGTCATTGGCGTTACGTTTCTTGTGTATCTGTTGAGCGTATCGGCACTAAAAAGGGCTTCGCCTGGGCTTGTGAGTTTCTATGTGTACTTTCAGCCTTTGGTCGCCACTTCCATTTCTTTAGCAATCCAAACCGACGAATTAACCATTACAAGAGTTGTTGCTGCACTACTTATTTTCTTTGGGGTTTATTGGGTTAGCCGAAATTAAATTGCCCTAGCCGAAAGAAACTATATATCGTTAATTTACTATATGTCGTAAATTTTAATTGCGTATTCTATTACTTTTCACACTACAAACAACTGATAATCATTTCTTTAAATTTAAAAGAATAACTATTGTATATTATTGAGATATGATTTTAAAATATATTAAAATATCAAAGCAATGAGAGTTTAAAACAACTAAAGCAGATTTCATTCAGAATTGCCCATATCCTAGTTAGGATTTAGAATTAACACTTAATTAAAACAAGCATAATTAGGTTAAATACATTTAATAACACAACTATTATTCTACTATTCTTAAGAAGAAAAACATTTAGTTTGAGTACAATTTGTTAAATTTTTTTTTTGAAATAGGTTGCCTTTTTGAGGTAGCCTATTTTTTTTAGTGAAACAAAGAAAAAAGGGGCGAGTAACTTAAATTACTCGCCCCTTTTTGCGGGTTAATATCCGAACTTACCTTCGGAATGCCATTACCGCAGCACCACAATGTGTGCGGGAATCTTTAAAAGTGAAGGTTACATAGTATATGCCCGTTGCTTTACAGTAATACTGAATCCCCGAAAAAAACTTGTTATTTAAGTAATTAGAAGCTAAACGGTCTTTCCTGTTATTGTAAAGACTCAGAATAATTCCGTTAGAACCGCCGTCTTTGCTATTTACCGAAAAATGATAGCTTGTTCCTTTACTCAAAATACAAGGGTACTCAATTTTTCGTCTCGTCCCTCCCCTACCATCTACCTCATAGGTTTTTTGGTACATAAAGCCCTCGGCAATGTTTTTCATGCTTTTGGCATTGTATAATTCAGAATTACATTGCGCCTGTGCGCTATTTGCATTTATAAAACAAAAAACAGACAAGGCAAATAAAGAGTAATAAAGGGTTTTCATAAATTATGAAACTGTTAAATTAAAAGGTTGGGTTATTTAAATAGCTGTAATTGCTCGAAAGATTAAGTTAAGTTACACAAAATTTGTGGCACGCCGCTATTCTAGCTTTTCAACGGCAGCTAGACTAAGAATGTTCATTCACAAAAAACAACTACACTTTATAAACGATTCTGTTCTGAAAGCATTTTTACACACGGTAAAGATTTTGCAAAAAATTGACCTTTTGTTATAAAAAACCATGAGTTATCAGCTATCTATAAGGAAATATACGCTTCAGTTTAGGTTTGAAGCACGCACTTCGCGAGGAAGTTTGTTTGAAAAAGACACCTATTTTCTTTCCCTTACCCATTCGGAAAACCCTAGCATTATGGGGCTTGGAGAGTGCAGCCCGCTAAAGGGTTTAAGCCCAGAGTACGACGGCAACTACGAAGACAGATTGACCTATTTCTGTAGGTTGTTTCAAGAAATGGATAGCCCCGAAGGTTTCTTTAAACACCCTGTGCTGCCTTCCGTTCCTAGCATTCGCTTCGGTTTTGAGATGGCTTGGAAAGATTTGCAAAACGGCGGTAAGAGCGTGTTTTACGAAAATCGCTTTACAGCGGGGGAACCTCTGCCTATCAATGGGCTTATTTGGATGGGTTCTCACGAATTTATGCTGCAACAAGTTAAGGAAAAGTTAGCCGCAGGCTTTCGTTGTATTAAAATGAAAGTTGGAGCGATTGATTTTGAGCAAGAACTTTCCCTCTTGCACTACATAAGGCAGCAATATGGGCCGAAAGAAATTACCCTCAGAGTAGATGCTAACGGAGCGTTTTCTCCTTCCGATGCCCAAGAAAAATTGAACGCCTTGGCAAAGTACCACCTTCACTCTATTGAACAGCCTATTAAAGCTGGGCAAATAGAAACAATGGCTGCCCTTTGCGAAAATACCCCTTTGCCCATTGCCCTCGACGAAGAACTGATTGGCATTCCGCAACAACAATTTGTAACACTGCTCGAAGCCACCAAACCTAGCTACATCATTTTAAAACCCTCGCTACTAGGCGGTTTTGCTGCCACACAGGCATGGATTGAAACCGCAGAAAAACTAGGGATAGGTTGGTGGGTTACCTCTGCTTTGGAATCGAACGTGGGGCTAAATGCCATTTGCCAATTTACGGCAAATTATCCCGTTACGCTCCCACAAGGCTTAGGAACAGGGCAACTTTACCATAACAATATCGACTCCCCTTTAGAGGTAAAGGCAGGGCAAATTCGGTACTTACCAACTAATAATGAAAACTGGGGAAATGAAATTTTCGATTGAGTTAAGGGGAAAAAACCTACAACGCACATTGTAGCCTTCCCTCCAAACGCATCCATTATTTGGCAGAAAAAAATAAATCAATAGGTATACAAACTTAAGAACATGTTTAAGTTTTTGTAAGCATTTGAAAATAAGAAATTTAAAGAGCGCAGGCA
>CAZFQW010000215.1:0-6324 GCA_964521225.1 uncultured Roseobacteraceae bacterium | reverse complement strand
TGAGTGCTTTAGCTCATTAATAAATTATACTTAATTTGCAGATAGTGTTTAATTAAGTGGCTGATTTTAAACTAGACCTATTAATCAATATTTTACACTACCAATTTGTAAGTACTCGTGTTTGTAATATACTTTCTATTGTAAAGGTACAGTATCGTTTGTTCTTTAATAAGTATAATTTAGATGTTTTTACCATGATTTTTTGTAAAAACCACCTTATTTAGCCGTTTTTAAACGATTGTAATAAGTTACTAACTTAAACATTTCATCCCGATAAAGTACATCAATTTTCTCTTGCTCAAAATAGGTTTTCATTTCCGCTTTTAAGTCGGGGAACGCCTGCCAAGCTGGCTCACTTTTTCTGCGGCTCACCTCTTTTATTTCCCCTTTTAAGTCGGCTAAATAGTAAGTTTCTTCTAGTATAGTAGTTGTATAATTTGCCCCGTAAGGTCTAAAAGGGTCATTTACATGTTGTACTCTGTTCACTATTTTTTCGCGAGAGAGCAAGCTTACTTGCCCTTCAATTAGCAACTCAAAAAGCTGCATTCTTTGGTAACCTTGTTGATCGGTGATAGGAAGGGCAAAAAAGTGCCTGAATGTGCCCTCTAGTTTATCGGTGAATTTCACATAACTCAACTGACTTGCATGAAATGTTTTCATCCTATTTTTACCTACTATAAGCTGTATTTGGTCGCTTTCTAGCTTATATTGCAAGGATCCTATTAAAGGTTCTTTTGAATTATTTTTTAAATATACTTCGCCATCATGCCAATAATTTTGGGAAAACTCTTGTGCAGATAAAGAGGCGGCAAATAAAATGGTAAATAGATATATGGTAATTGCGCTCAATTTTATCATTTTGTTATATGATTTTGTGAACAGATAAGATACAAAATTTCGTTTGCTAACTTTGCTTGCTATTTTTATTGACGAACAAATTTTTCACCTAGCTGCAACCAAGCTTTAAAAATTTTTAACGATATGTCAGGATTGTTCAACGTTTACCCCCTTTTTGATATAGAGCCTACCAAAGCCAACGGGGCTTATCTTTTTGATGATAAAGGAGAGAAATACCTCGATTTATATGGCGGACATGCGGTTATTTCTATTGGGCACTCTCATCCTCATTATGTCCAAAAAATTCAGCAACAAATAGAAAAAATAGGTTTTTATTCTAATTCTGTAAAGAACGAATTACAAGAACAACTCGCTGAAAAGCTGGGGATTCTTTCAAGCTACACAGATTACTCTTTGTTTCTTTGTAATTCTGGTGCAGAAGCGAACGAAAATGCCTTAAAACTGGCTTCTTTCCACAATGGTGGCGATAAGTTGATTGCATTTAAGCATGGTTTCCATGGTAGAACTGCCGGGGCGGTTGCTGCTACCGATAACCCAAAAATTGTTGCCCCTGTTAATCCTAATCGCCAAGTAATTTTTTGTGAATTTGAAAATAAAATACAGATAATTGATGCAATACAAAAAGGCGGTGTTTGTGCCATTATTATTGAGTGCATTCAAGGAGTAGGCGGGCTTTATGCGCCTTCCGATGAATTTGTACAATTTCTATCACAAACTTGCGAAGAAAATAATATCTGTTTAATTGCCGATGAAGTACAAGCAGGTTATGGCAGAACAGGCGATTTTTTTGCACATCAGCAGTCTAATATAAAACCGCATTTAATTACCCTTGCTAAAGGAATGGGAAATGGATTCCCTGTTGGAGGCGTTTTTATCCACCCCTCTATAAAGCCTTCTTTTGGCATGTTAGGAACTACTTTTGGGGGTAACCATTTAGCCTGTGCCGCTGCGCTAGCTGTATTAGAAGTTATTGAAAAAGAGAACCTTATAACTCATGCGAAAGAAATGGGAGCGTTTTTAAAGGGAGAACTTTCAAAAATTGCTGCGGTAACCGAAATAAGAGGCAGAGGGCTGATGATAGGGGCTGTATTCCCCTTCCCTATTAAAGAGCTAAGAAAACAATTATTATTCGAAAATCATGTTTTTACAGGCTCTGCCGCCGACCCTCATGTGCTACGCTTGCTCCCTCCTCTTAATATTGAAAAAAATGATTTAATTCAATTTATTGAGGCTTTAAAATTTCAATTAAATAAAATTGAAGCGGTTGCTTAACAAGTAATTTAAAATTACGAACTACGAACTACGAACTACGAACTACGAACTGCGAATAATAAGTTATAAATTAAATGCCAAGAATTACGCATTTTAAATAATTAAGCTATATGAAAAACTTTACTTCTTTTTCCGATGTATTAAATATTAAAAGCTTAGTAAAGCTCGGGTTAAAATTCCGTGATGTACCTAACTTTTACCCCACTATCGGAAAAGGCAGAACTTTAGGTCTTCTTTTTTTTAACCCAAGTTTAAGAACCCGGCTAAGCACCCAAAAAGCAGGAAATTTATTAGGGATGTCAGTCATGGTAATGAATATCGGCAAAGAAGGCTGGCAATTAGAAATGGAAGATGGAGCCGTTATGAATGGAGGTTCGCAAGAACATATAAAAGATGCTGTGAAGGTAATGAGTCGGTATTGCGATATTTTAGGAGTGAGGACTTTTGCTGAATTAAAAAATAGGGAAAGTGATTATTCTGAAAAGGTGCTTTCCGCTTTTGTAAAATATGCAGATGTGCCGGTGGTAAGTTTAGAATCTGCTATTCGCCATCCGCTGCAATCTTTAGCAGACTTAATTACCATCCAATCTTACGAAATTAAAAACCCAAAAATTGCCGTAAGTTGGGCGCCGCATCCACGGGCATTACCCCAAGCAGTTACCAATTCATTTTTAGAATGGATTCAGCACACAGAGGCACAAGTGGTTTTAACGCATCCAAGAGGCTATGAACTTTCTTCAGAGTTTTGTGGAGACATCCCTGTGGATTATAACCAAGAAGAAGCTTTAAAAGATGCTGATTTTGTGTATGTTAAAAACTGGTCGGCTTACCAAGACTACGGTAAAATATTGGAAACCTCGCCCGATTGGATGATTACCAAAGAAAAAATGGCCCTCACCAATAACGGAAAGTTTATGCACTGTATGCCTGTAAGAAGAAACGTAGTTGCCACAGATGCCGTGCTCGATAATTCAATAATGCTCGAGCAAGCAGAAAATAGAATTTATTCGGCACAAGCAGTATTAAAAAATTTATTGGATATTAATGAGTTATAATTCCTTGGGTAAATAATCATAATTGGTGGCACAAATCTACGCTTAAGAGTTGTACTCAATAACTTTATTAGGGAGTATAAAATCGTCGTTCCATCCATAACATCATTTCTAAAGCACTTATTTAAGCAAATAAAATACTCTGAAATTAAAGATTGAGTTAACCTGCTAAATTCTGTTTATTTTCTGTAAATAAAACTCAATCAATTTAAAGTGGTGGCGTGAGTTTTCAAGGATTATGAAGGCCGTGCGATAATTGCCAATGATTCATTTAAATACATTCTTATGAGTACTTACATTTATGAAAAAGTGTATTTCTACTTTTTGCCATACCACGCTCTAATTACATTTTGGGCAGGTTTATTCTGTGGGGTAAACTGAATATTTTTAAGCCCTCCTGCGTCTTCGTGTTTCCCATGCCATTTCCAAAAGAACCCACCTGCTACCCAGGGTTCATTCCAAAATTTCAAATAAAAAGCTTCATAAGCGTTTTTTTGCACCTCTGTATTCGGTGTACTCAGTGTATCTCTCCATCCGTGAGGTAATTCCCATTGTTTCCCTGCTGCTTTATCGATACTTCTGTAGCCATATTCTGTGAATAAAATAGGTTTTTTATGCTCCTTTTGCAGCTTTTTAATCCTGTGATAAGGTTCTTCCCAAGCTTTCATTAAATCGCCCACGGTAGGTGTGGGTTTATCGGATAATGGGAAATAGGCATGGACCCCAATATAATCGAGTTGATTCCAAAAGGGAATGTTTTCAAAATTATCCCAATTTGCCCCATAAGTAAGAGGGCCGCTATAAACCTTCCTTACTTTTTTGATCAATGCTGGCCAGCAGTTTGGTCTTCTATCAATCACATTTTTAAACTCTAAGCCAACACAAAATAACTCTACATCCAATGAATCAGCAATTTTTGCCATATCCAACATATATTCGGCGTAAGACTCTTCCCATTTTTCCCAATCTTCATCGCTTTCTACATAAAAATCACCTGTCCAGCCTTCTCCTCGCACCCAAACATGAGGTTTCAACATCACTTTCATATTTCGTTCTTTGGCTAGCTCAATGGTTTTTACAATTCCCTCGGAACGCTCGCCCCACCACTGTCTTTCATTGTTGTACCGAATTACAGGCACTTCGGCAGAACAAAATGCATAAGGCATGATACACACCCAATTGGCGTTCACCTTTTCCATGAAAATAAACGGGTTTTCGGGTTCAGGACTTCGTGGTGCTACATAAGCAATGCCGTTAATTTTTTCTTTGAAGGGGGTATCAATAGGTCTGCGATAGGTAATATAAGCGGTTAGTAACAAGAACGATAATATTACTAAGCCGAGCGGAAGTTTATTATTTTTCATCTTGCTGAAAGAAAATGGTAAGTAAAATAATATTGTAAATTTGACCTTCTTATCGACACATTTCGATAACTAAAACTAAATACCAATAATTTATTATGGAGAAAGATTCTAAGAACCCCGAAAACGCTAACCAAATTAACATTGAACTCTCTGAAGAAATTGCAGAAGGCGTATATGCCAACCTAGTAATGATTGCTCATTCTAATAGTGAGTTTGTACTCGATTTCATCCGATTAATGCCCGGTGTGCCAAAAGCTAAAGTAAAGTCGCGCATAGTAGTAACCCCAGAGCATGCGCTTCGTTTGCTGACTGCGCTAAAGGATAATATCGAAAAGTACGAGGCTAGTTTCGGTAAGATTAAATCTACGCAAGAAGCACCTCGTTTCCCAATGAATTTCGGAGGAACAGTTGGAGAAGCATGAAAACATTTGAATTTGATTGGTTAAGTACCGATGAGCTAACACTTCGTGGGAAGTGTTGGCTTCCCGAAGAGGGAGCCCCCAAAGCGTTGCTGTGTTTAATCCATGGTTTTGGGGAGTACTACGGTAGGTACGAGCATGTAGCTGAGTTTTGGACTGCCCACAGCATTGGAATCATTGCCTACGATTTGCGTGGGCATGGGAAGTCGGAGGGTAAGAGGGGTTATGTGCCTCACTACAATAGTATGACGGAAGATATGGGGAGCTTTCTTGCACTTATTCAAGAAAAATTCCCGAACGTTCCTCTATTTCTTTATGGGCATAGCATGGGGGGGAACTTCGTCGCCAATTTTGTATCGCAATACCCTACCAACTTTCTGAAAGGGGTAATTATTACAAGCCCCTGGCTCAGGCTGGCCAAAGAACCGCCCGCCCTTAAAGTAATCATGGGAAAATTCATCAGTAAAATCATCCCTACTTTTAGAGATACCGCCATTTTAGAGGTAAAAGGCCTATCGAGAGATTTAGAGGTTGGGAGAGCCTATTTGCGAGATGATATGATTCACAACAAAATGGGGGTTAAGCTGTTTCTAGGGACTACCGAAGCAGGAGAATTCCTTTTGGCGAATGCAAAAGTATTTACACGTCCTTCCCTCATTATGCATGGTTCCGACGACCCAATTACCTCTTGTGAAGCAACACAATATTTTGCGGAAAATTTAGGAGAAAAACCCACTTTTAAGCTTTGGGAAGGAATGCGCCACGAACTTCACAATGAAATTGACAAAGAGCAGGTGTTTGATTTTATGTTGAACTGGGTGAATGACCAATTTGAAAATTCTAAATAAACTCTGCTCAAAAATTAAAAAGCGAAACAGATATACTACTTCGCTTTTCTA
This sequence comes from uncultured Roseobacteraceae bacterium, assembly GCA_964521225.1. Lineage (GTDB taxonomy): Bacteria > Bacteroidota > Bacteroidia > Cytophagales > Flammeovirgaceae > CAYUJH01. The sequence continues at coordinate 460 of CAZFQW010000215.1, read as the reverse complement.
TCAAACTGATAACTTTTAAGTTATTCTGATTTATAATTTTGATACTGAACTAGCGTGCTTTTCAGATTGAAATCGAGCTTAAAAATTCGTTTCCCTTCGTAAAGATAAATCCTTACTAAGTTAGAGTGTTGCGAAATCTCATCTACTAAGCAATCGTTTAAAATTCTTATGTTGTAGGGAGAATTTACTTTAGAATATACCTTAGCTTCTATGGAAACAAATTGAGTACCTGTTTTTGCCGCCTGCCATGTGATTTCTACCGGTTCTTCATCAAAATAAAATGCTGTGTGGTTTTCCAAGTAATCGGTTAAGGGGACAGAAAGGCTGTCTTCGTTATCTACGGAATATTTACTTTTTAACACCTTTAAAAGGTTAATTCTGTCGAAAGTAGCTTTTAAGTGGTATTCATCTCCCGACATTTTCTTTAAATCGAAAATCGCCATTTTGGAGCGGTCGGCGG
>CAZFQW010000214.1:0-6355 GCA_964521225.1 uncultured Roseobacteraceae bacterium | reverse complement strand
ACTACTAGCAACTGAGAAAACCTCGACAAGCCATCTTGCTCGGCGTGTGCCATTACATAGTACGATTTCCCCAACGATGCTATCGGAAGCACTACGGTGGCATCGGCACTTCTAAACCGGTTATTCAGGGCAAAAACACTGGCTTTTTTCCCTTCTAAAATTTCTACTAAAACGCCTTTGTTTTCAATGTTTTCAGAATCTCTCGCCATGGCACCGTCGGTAGGGACAAAAATGCGTGTGGTAGAATTAGCAAATACAAAAAAAGAGCGATTCCATCCCGTTCCGGGTACGGAAACTTGGGCAGTAACCGTTTCTTTGGCGGTAATATGCACCTCCAAATCGACCACCGTTTGTTCGTGGTTTTCCATGAAGCCAAACCAAAAAGTAGTGCCTTCGGTGGTAAGTAATTGCGCTTGCAGTGAGTAAGTTGTGATGCCAACAAGTAAGAGCAGTAGTAATTTTTTCATTGGGTTGAAAGTAGCACTGAATAAACTGATTTTTAAAAGGGTAAAAGTAAGCACAAAAGTGTTTAGTTGGAGGGGTTTTATAATTCATTTAAACAGATATACTTTGTTAGTAGAATTAGTATTTTATTGAAATAATTGTTGATATGAATTGTACTAGTTGGAGTTTAAATAGGGGGGGCAGATTACATTTGTTAGGTTGACCAAACAAGAGGAGAAAATATTGACCTGAATACTCCTTTTCAAAAAAAAGAAGTAGGTGTAAAATCTGGTCAATCCCGAAAGTAGTCTTTCATTTTCTGAAGGACGGCAATAATTTGAAAAATATCATTGTCGGGGGTATTGTAAGCGTTACTCACTGCATATTTATTTCCGTAAAGCACAACAAAAAACCAGTTACGCCCTACTACATAACAGCCCCATAAAGGGTGTTGGTCGTTGTTATTGGTTTGTGCAGCTAGTAGTTCTGCTAGTAATTGTCCTTTAGGGTCTGAGTGGTCTTTGCGTTCTTGTTGATATTCGTGAATAAAAAAGTAGGGTTTAATGGTTTTTTGCCTTCCCTTCGCTAACCTAAAATCTACCCTGCATTTAGCGCATAATCTCAAATAAGGTCTGTTTCATAACAAACTAAGTTGATTGACGAAATCTGAAAGGCAAACAACAGGCTTAACCGTATAATTTGTTGAATGCTGATGAATTTGAAGGCCAATCGAGTTAGTTGGATTGACCTTCAAATGGTCGTTATTAATTCGGACGTAACCAAGATTTTAATAGTACACTTTGCTCGAAAGTGGGTTCTTTTACTGCCTCAAACACATATTCTTCTTTAGAGGCTACTTCTATCATTTTTGATTTTAACTTCTTCGTTTTCAATTTTTTACCTCTTAGCACCACCACTTCTAGCAAATCGCCTGCGGAGGCATTTTCTCTTATTGAGGCAAAAATGTTTCTGGCGTTTTCTATGTTGAGTTCTTCGCCGTTAATCGAGAAAATCACATCGTCTTGTTTGTATTTCATTGCCTTCCCAAAGGCATCTGCCTCCTCTATACTTTCAATATAAATTTGGTTATTTTCATTTACATTTAGCCCTATATTCCCTAAAGAAATTCCTTTAATTTCTTTTTCCGCCTGAAATGTAATGCCCACTTTTAAGAAGATTTCTTCGAGCGGAAGCGGCGTAGTGCCTTCTACGTAAGTAGTAAAAAATTCTCGGAGTTCAGGGAAGCCACTCACACGGGTAATTTCATCGAATAGTTCGTCGTCTTTAAAGGGTTTTTCAATGCCATATGCTTTAGCGAGGTCAGCCATTAAATTTTGTAATCCGTACCTTCCCCTCGATAATGCCCTCAGTTTCACGTCGAGGCAAAGCCCAATTAATGCTCCTTTCTCGTACACATTTCCGTACTCGTCTTTGTGCTCGCCCAAGCAGCCGGCACTCATTTCTGTGAAGGGCAGGTTGTCTTTATATTTTTTTGATTCAATTATTTTATTTCTAATTTCCCCTAGGTACTCGTCGATAGTGAGCAAATCGTGGCGAACTTGTACGTGCCCGGCAAAGTATTCGGTAACACCTTCGTACAGCCACAAATGCTTCGACATTTTAGGGTTGATATAATTGAAGTTGTGGATTTCTTCGGAGTGGATGGAAAGCGGCGTAATGACATGGAAAAACTCGTGTGCGGCAATATCTTTAATGCTTTGTACCAAATAGTTCGGTTGTATTTCGGGAAGGTAATACAAAGAAGAGTAGGAATGTTCCAAAGCGCCCATCATTCCGGAAAGCGAAGGCCGATCGGAAAGGTAAATAATGAATGCGTATTTCTGTATGGGCAAGGTACCGCCTAAATATTCTTTTTGTGCCTCTAGTACTTCCTGCACATTTTCGGCAACAAATTTGGATTTTACCAAGCCGTTAGGCGAATAAACCGAAACTAAAATATCGGCACCGCCTACCTTTAGTACGGTAGTATCGGGCTCGTTGTACATAATGGGCGAGTCTACCAAGCGCATGTAATCGTTTACCTCAAATACATCTTGAGTTGGGGCAACTTCCACCGGGATTAAAGAGGTTGAACCATAAAAATTCTCAGGTTTTTTAAAGGTGATTCGGTAGGGAACGCGCTCCATCCCTTCAAAAAAACCAAAGAAGCCATGTGTATTGAGTACATAGTTTTCTCGCTCTTCGATGTTAGTCCCTCCGGGTTCAAAAACCACTTGCTTTTTATCGGTATCCCAGGTGTCTTCTACCTCATAAGTGATTTTTTGTAGTTGTTGGGCGTTGCCAATTTTCCAACCGTTTTCACCTACTTTTTCTACAGGAAGTTCGTTTCCTTCTGCATTTTTTGCAGAGAAGTTAACAACAAACCGCCCGAAATTATCGAGGCTGTAAGTGCCCGGAATAATGCTTGGTAAATAATAGGTAATTTCTTCTTGGTTAATTTTAGGGGGAATCAACTCCACCAATAAACGGTCGTCGGGAGCGGCATTTAAATCGATGGCGAATTGATAGTTGCTGCTTAGGCTTTGTCCCCAAGATAAACGGAACACAAAAAAACTGCACATCAGCAGGAGCGTTATTTTAGAATATTTCATACGAATGATTTTTAATTTTTTTGTTAAAGTAAACGGCAATCATGATTCGTGCATCGAAATTTCATGATTTATTTTCATACTAGATTTACATTTCCAAAAAGAGATTGAAAGTTAAAAATTCAATTTCCGATAAAACATAAAAAGTTATTTTTTAAAATAGCTGAGGTAATTCCGTTTTATGGATTGGTATAAAAGCATTTTTACTCGCTCACTCAGCAGTTTCTTTTAACCATTGACTTGCCTTATCCCTAATCTCTGCCCGATAGGGGTAATCGCCTTTGTACTTGAATACCTCTTGTAAATATAGCCCCACCTGTACGTTATCGTTTTTTTGTTCGGCATAGATAATCCCCAATTGCAAAGCCGTATTGGCAGGGTAATAAGTTGTAGTGTTATATGCTGAGTGGCGCAATACATTTTCGTATTGTGCTATCGCCTCATCCCAGGTCTCTGACAGTTGAAATATTCGTCCTTTTCGGTAATAATATTCGATTTTATCTTCAGCGTTGAGGGTTTCTAGCCGAATGTTCTCCAAACATTGCAGTGCTTTGCCGAAGTAGCCGCCATCGGTGTAGAAACGGGCTTGTGTTAGTTGTTTGTGGAAAAGAGGTTTTTTCGATACAAAACTCATTGCATACTTATCTAGGCTGATTTTCGCACTCCCTACTTCGTTAATTTGGGCGAGATGATAGCGGCTCGAATCGCTCTGATTCAAGAAACAAAATGCCATTGCCATTCTGAAATGACAGTCTTTTCGGTAATTTTCTCCTTCAAATTCTTTTAAAAACTGATATAAACTTTGAATGCACGCATTGTAATGCCCTGCCTGCAAATATAGTTGCCCTTTTAAGTGGTGGAAAATACTCAAATTTCCGTATTCTGCCGTAATTTCGAGCGATGTTAACAGGGGAAGCACTTCTCGGTTTTCCCCTAATTTTAGTGCCGTTTGGGTAAGGGCAAATAAGGCAAGCAGGTTGCTAGCATCTTTCCTAAAAAAAGAAGTAAAGGTTTGGTAAGCTTGCTCTTCTTGTTTCAGCACAAACAGTTGGAGAAACGCACGGTACATTGTGGCTTCGTAGCTAAAAACCGATTCCCCCTCGCTTAGTATTTCTAAGTAAGCCAAGCCTGTGGATTTGTCGCCCTGCATTCCCATAAGGTCTAATAACCACTGGTACCGGCTAGGCACTTGGCTAAACATCACCTTCATAATGCCCAACCACTGTTTATGTGGAAGGAAATCGGGGTATTCTTCTTCGTTTTTTTCGAGGAGTTGGTAGCCCTTTTTAAAAGCCCAAAATGCTGCGAAATTGTCTTCGTATTTGAGTTTTACAACGGCCCACTGCAATTTAATTCCCGCCTGAATAAACCGATGATTTGGAGAGGATTCAGAGGATTGCCCTATTTTTTTGAGTTGGGCGAGCCGAATACTTTCCCGTTCCCGAAGGCTGTGGTATTGAATAGGGTTATCCACGGAAAGAAGTGCAATAATATCTAAATAGTTCTGCACATATATATCGAAGGCGTTTTCGCTTGGTTGCGCTTCTGCCAAAAAGGCTTTTACCGCTTTGCTTTGCGTTTTAAGCCGTAGTACGTCTCGGTAGGCATTTTTGCCAAGGGTTGTAAATTCGTACTGAGCCTTGCCTTCTTTCAGTAAAAAAAGAAAGAGGCTCAGTACCATGAACCCAAGTCGGATATTTCTGCCAATCGTCATCATGCTATTAAGGAGCGAAAAGCAGACCTAAAACGGCTAAAAACTAAGAACAGTACAAGTATATTTCTCTGTGCCTTTTACAAGGACAAAAAGCTTATCGTACTCTGCCTCGTCGAGTTGGCTATACTTCTCTTCGCCCAAAAGGTAGTTTACCACCGTAGGCGTTGTATTGGAGTGTCCCACAATCAAGAGGTTTTTTCCTGTAGCGGAATCAATTATCTGCTTTACTTCTTCGGGTTTAGAAGGGTTATATTCTTGGATAGTTAATCTCAAAGAATCGGCGAGGGGCTGCCCTGTTTGTTGGGTTCTCTTGTACGGCGAGGAGTAAATGCCCTGTATTTCGGCAGTTTGAAGCATTGCGGCTAATTTTTGCGCACGTTCCTGCCCTATTTTGTTGAGGTCGGGGTCTTTTGTGCCGTCGTCGGCTTTTTCGGCATGTCTTACTAAAAAGATAATTTGTGGCTTGGCTTCTTCAAAGGAAGTAGCTAATGCAACATAATTGTCTTGAGTGTCCTTCTGCGTGCAACTAAAAAGTAATGCTGAAAGTAGTACAATTCCACCTTTTAAAAAGTTGTTTGTGCGTGTATTCATGTGTTTTGGGGGGTTGGGGTTTCTTATATTCAAATCATTAGGGCATATTCCTAAAAAATTTCCATCTAATTTTCAGCAAGGTACTCGTGCACAAATTTGATTGCCATGCCTCCTTCGCTTACTGCGGAGGCAACCCAGTTCATTGCCCCTGCCCGGACATCGCCTGCGGCAAAAATCCCTGGGCTGTAAGTTTCTAACAAATGCGGTTTGCGAGGGAGTTTCCAAATTTTGTTGAATTCCTCGTAATGAGTGAGGGCGTTGCCGGTTTCTACAAACCCCCGCTTATCGCGGACGATGTCGATATCAATCCAATCGGTATAAGGGCGTGCCCCAATGAAGATGAAAAGTACCACCGTTTCCCCTTTGTTTTTAAGTTCTTTCAGCGCCTCTAAGCCTTCTGTTGCCGATTGCGGGGCAATGGTTCGGTACTCTTTCCGATAGTTCGATTTAATGTCGCAGGCTACCGCATTTAAAACTGCGGAGTTGTCGTCTACTAAAAATAGAATTGGTTTTTTCATGGTGGGTAAGCAAAGGGACAGTAAAAAAGTCCTTATAAAAGTTTAGAACTCTTGTAAGGACTTTATGCAAAAATTTACTAACAAAAAACGCTACATCTTAGAAACTTTCAACTGCACTTTGTACGCATCAAATTCTAGTTCTAGTGCATCGGCTAAGGTATCTACCAAATTGAGTGTTAGGGCTTGGGTTTCGGTACAGATGTAGGCTTTGAAGGCATTGAAGGCGGCTTCTATTTCTGCATTGCCTTTCAGTGCCTCAATCTTGATTTTGTCTTGTACTTCTAAACCCATGTCTTTCCGCTGATTTTGCACTCGGTTTACAATTTCCCGTGCAATGCCTTCTTGCTTTAATTGGTCGGTTAAGGTGATGTCTAAGGCAACCGTTAAGCCATTGTCGGTTGCAACCGACCAACCGGGAATATCTTCTGAAACGATTTGAACATCTTCTAAGGTTAACTCAATTTTTTCGCCTTCTACTT
>CAZFQW010000213.1:0-6377 GCA_964521225.1 uncultured Roseobacteraceae bacterium | reverse complement strand
AATCGTACCTCGCCAATCCGGCGTATCAGCAATATGTTGAAACGGCAAAACTAAAGTTAGAAGAGTATAACCAGAACGAGTTCTTTTCCACAAAAATGGAAAGTGCCCAACAAACCAAAAACAGCGGACCTTTACAGTTTGTGGTCGATATGGTGCCCGACAATATTTTTGTCTCTTTGCAAGACAACAAACTAATGTTACAAATTATCTTTTTCGGGCTATTTTTTGGCGTTACCATGGTGCTATTGCCCAGAGAAAAAGTAGAACCTGTTGCCCAGTTTATAAGCGGAGGGAATGAGGTTTTTCTAAAAATGGTAGATATTGTAATGAGAGGCGCACCCTTTTTTGTGTTCTGTTTATTGGCGGGCAAACTCGCTGAAATGGCAGGGGACGACCCTAACAAAATCGTAGAAATTCTAATTGCTCTTTCTAAATATTGCTTAGTAGTAGTTATTGGCTTGTTATTCATGATTTTCGTTTTCTATCCATTCTTAATGGCGTTTCTTACAAGCAGTAAAACAAAAAAATCTTTTGGGGCTTCTTATTCTTATTTCATGAAGGGGATTACCCCTGCGCAGCTTATGGCATTCTCTACGAGCTCAAGTGTGGCTACATTGCCCGTAACCATGGAGTGCGTAAACGATAACCTAGAAGTTTCCGAAGAGGTATCGAGTTTTGTATTACCGATTGGTGCTACCGTAAATATGGATGGCACCAGTTTATACCAGGCCATTGCCGTAGTATTTTTAGCGCAACTTCACATGGTAGATCTAAGCTTAGGCCAGCAGATGACTATCGTGCTCACTGCAACGCTTGCTTCTATTGGAGCGGCAGCGGTACCAAGTGCGGGGTTAATTATGCTGATTATTGTTCTACAATCGGTTGGGCTTAACCCTGCCTGGATTGCCATTATTTTCCCAGTGGATAGAATTTTGGATATGTGCAGAACCGTAGTGAATGTTACCGGCGATGCCGCTGTATGTATGATTATTCAACACACAGAAGAGATACCAAAAAGAGGGGAAGTTACTGAAGCATGATTATCGATTTTAAAAGTAGCGATTTAAACGAAACGAGGGCGACTTTAATAGAAGAATACTTGTTAATTAAAGTTGCTTTTTTAAACAAAATTCGCTTTATTATGGTTGCCAATCTCTTTTCATTTAATTTACATCTACTTATATAAAATCACTCAAAGATGGTAAAATTTACACAACCCCGTTGCGAACAATGCGGCAGCAAAGATAACTGCCTATTTAATACTTGCACTAAAGACGAGTTACAAGAAATTAGCGATTCAAAAAGCTGTAATATCTACAAAAAAGGGCAAGTGGTTTTTCAGGAAGGTTCACTTCCTCTCGGAATATTTTGTTTAAGTAAAGGAATGGTAAAAGTTGCCAAGCTAGGCAGTAGCGGAAAAGAACAAATCTTAAGGATTGCCAAGTCAGGCGATTTTTTGGGGTACAGGTCCCTAATAGGAGAATCGAGATACAGAGCTTCTGCCATTGCACTAGAAGACACAATAATTTGTCTTATTCCAAAAGCAGAATTTTTGGAATTGATGAGAAAAAATGCCATGTTTTACAATGGAATGATGAAAGTGCTTTGCGATGTAATTGAAAGTGCAGAAAATAAATTAACTGACATTGCCTATAAGCCTGTTCGCGGAAGAATTGCCGAAGCACTCATTTTATTAGACAAAGCATTTGACGACCGCGAGCAAATTACACTTACCAGAGAAGATTTAGCTGGTTTTGTAGGAACCGTAAAAGAAACAGCTATTAGAGTTGTTTCAGAGTTTAAGCATGAAAAACTGATAGAAATAGATAAAAGAAGCATTAAAGTAATTAACCCTGAAGGTTTAATGCGCATCAGTAATTTATACGACTAATCTAATCCCCAATTTTTGGCCACCTGAAAATTATCATCCACCTAAAGGGCATAGAATTCGTTTTCTACGCCCTTATTCTTTTTAGAAAACTCCGCTGTCTATTTACTACACAATTATTTTTGAGATTCTGTTTCACTCCTTTAACTTGGAAGAAAGAAAAAAGACAGGGTATGGTAAAACTATTAGCTCTTCTAGCAAATACAATCAATCAGCTCAACGAATGGGTGGGTAAAGGCGTGTCGTGGCTCGCCACCGGACTCGTAATTCTTTTCTGTTACGATGTGTTTATGCGATACGCGCTACAAATCACAAGCCCTGCAATTGCTGAGCTAGAGGCCCATTTATTTGCCATTTTATTTTTAGTAGGATCAGGCTACACGCTCAAACACGATAAGCACGTAAGAGTAGATGTTTTCTATGCAAAATGGTCTGACCGAAGAAAAGCATTCGTAAACCTATTAGGTGCATTATTTTTTTTACTTCCCTTCTGCCTTATTGTAATTAAAGCAGGTATCCCCTATGTTAAAACTTCTTTTTTAATGAATGAAAGTTCCTCTGATCCAGGAGGGCTTCCGGCAAGGTATATGATCAAAAGTTTTATCATCATAGGATATGTTTTTTTATTGTTACAAGCCTTCACTATGATGATTGAATCGCTTTTTACATTAATGGGAAAATCATCTTTAATCACTTCAAAAATCACAAAAAGCGAGTAGTATGGATATCTTTCTATTATTTATTGTGCTATTTGTGCTGTTGCTCGCAGGTTTTCCCGTAGCGTTTACCCTGGCAGGAATCTCTATTATTTTTGGCTATTTCACCTTCGGAATAGAATTCTTTTACTTGCTACCGTTACGCATTTTTGGTACGATGAACAACTTCGTTTTAATCGCCGTCCCAATGTTTGTATATATGGGAGTGATGTTAGAAAAATCCGGAATAGCCGAACGCTTGCTTAATACCATGGCAATGCTTCTGGGAAGCTTAAAAGGAGGTTTAGCAGTCGCTGTAATTATTGTAGGGGCATTACTAGCCGCCTCTACCGGCATTGTAGGGGCAACAGTAGTAACTATGGGGCTCCTCAGCCTCCCCGCAATGCTAAAGCGAAAGTATAGCCCCGCCTTGGCAACAGGAACGATTGCCTCGGCAGGGACTTTAGGGCAAATTATCCCCCCTAGCATTGTATTAGTGCTTTTAGGCAGTGTCATGAATATCTCTGTCGGAGAACTTTTTATTGGTGCTCTATTACCAGGCCTATTGCTAGTGGGCTTATACATAGCTTATGTAATAATCGTTGCCGTTGTAAATCCAGCGGGGGCACCACCAGTGCCTAAAGAAGAAATCGCTCAATTTAAAAAAGAACGAAGTTTTAGTTCTATCATCAGAACATTTGTACTTCCTTTATTGCTAGTATTGGCCGTATTAGGGTCAATTTTCGCAGGAATTGCCTCGCCTACCGAAGCAGCAGGGGTAGGTGCATTTGTAGCCACGTTGCTCACTGCACTCGAAAAAAAACTAAGCCTGAAAGTGCTAAAAGAGGTAATGCGAGAAACTACTTTTCTTACCTGTATGGTCTTCATGATTCTGATGGGAGCAACCGCCTTTGGTTTAGTATTTAGGGGCATGGAAGGCGACTCCACCCTTGTCAACTTAATAGAAGGAGCAGAATTGAGCCCTTATGCCTTTTTAGCTTTTGTAATGGTTGCCATTTTTATTGCTGGCTTCTTCATAGATTTCATTGAAATTATCTTCATTTTTATACCTGTGGTAACCCCCATTTTTGTGGCTTACGACATGAACTTACTTTGGATTGCCATTTTGGTATCGGTCAATCTACAGACCTCATTTTTAACGCCACCTTTTGGGTTTTCTTTATTTTACCTGAAAGGAGTCGCTCCGCCATCGGTGAAAACTGGGCACTTATATAAAGGAATATTGCCTTTCATTGCTATCCAATTATTAATGCTTTCGCTCATTATCTTTTTCCCCGAGATGGTAACTTGGTTGCCTTCTTTGGGGGGAGGGAAATAAAGATTGAACCGTATGACACCAAAAGCATATCCTATCTTTATGGTTGTACTTGCTTTTGCAGTAGGAATTATCTTGCAAGACTATTCAGATTTTGCATTCGCTACCATGGTGGGAATCATTGGGGCATCGTTCGCCCTTTTGGCATTGTACCAGTGGAAAGCACCCAAGCCTTGGTTTCGGAAGTACCCATTTGTGCAAAGCGTGTTAATAGGCTTGGTTTTCCTCATGCTTGGGGCAAGCCGAACGTATACGAAAAATCCGCACCATACACCCAATCATGTTATCCATTGGCACGATACCTTATCGGTGAACTACTATCGAGCGACAGCGATAAGTTCTATGGAAAGCACACCGAATAGTAAAAGGGCAACGCTTGAAATCAACGAAGCCTTTATTAATAACCAATGGGTGAACGCTGTGGGAATGCTCATCGCTTATTTCCCCAAAACCGATACTGCTTTTCAACTTTTTTATGGGGAAGAATTATTGATTAGCGGAAAACCTCGATTAGTCCCCTCGCCAAGTAATCCACATGCTTTCGATTATCAATCGTATCTCAACACCAAAGGAATTACGCATCAGCAATTTCTTCAACCCGCTACTTTCCTAAAAACAACCAAGAAAAGAGGCAATGTTCTCTTTGCTGCTTCTTGGCAAGCTCGCGATTATTTTTCAGTACAATTCAAAAAGTATATTCCAAATACCAAAAGCAGAGCAATTGCCCTTGCCCTCATTCTCGGCGTTAAAAACGAACTAGATAACACCTTGAAAGATGCCTATGCCGGAGCAGGAGCAATGCACATTTTAGCTGTTTCAGGCTTACACGTGGGGATTCTTATTGGTTTTCTCGGTCTTATTTTTTACCCACTCGTAGGGCATCCGAAAGGAAAAATCATCAAAGGAATTTTAAGCTTGCTCATACTTTGGGCGTATGCCTTTATTACAGGGCTTTCCCCTTCTGTGATGCGGGCGGTTACAATGTTTTCTGTGCTTGCAATCGGAGAAATGATGAATAGAAGAGGAAATATCTATAACACCCTTTCTTTCAGTGCACTGATTTTACTCGTCTATAATCCGTTTATGCTTTATCAGGTAGGGTTTCAACTTTCTTTTGCTGCCGTAGTGGGTATTGTTTGGCTCTATCCTTTCTTCCAAAGTTGGTTCACCTTTCGGTGGGAAATTGCCAATTGGGCTTGGAGTATCACCTGTGTTTCGTTGGCTGCACAAGCAGCCACATTTCCTATCGGGTTGTTTTATTTCCATCAGTTCCCTAACTACTTTTTCCTTTCAAACTTAGCAGTAATTCCTGCGGCAACGGTAATTGTTTGTGGGGGAATTGCCTTATTGATTGCGACAGTTTTTACCCCCCTTGCTACTTTGGTAGGCTATGCCCTTTCTTACTTTATTATGAAATTCAATAGCTTTATCCAAGCGTTTAATACCCTCCCTTTTGCTGTGAGCGAAAACGTTTATATAGATGCTTTTACAACAGTTTTATTAAGTATTGCAGTGGTTTTTTCAGGGAAGTTATTCATTCAAAAAAAGAAAAAATGGCTTGTTTCTTTAATACTTGTCTGCTGCATTTTTTCTACTTGGAGTATCTTCCGAAAAATTGAAAACAGGAACAGAAAAACATTGGCAATCTACCATACGCCCAAAAGCGTAAATCTTTCTTTTTTAAACGGAAATCAGCCAATTATTTTGATTGATAGCACACTAGCCAACAACCCTTCTGCTTTGCAGTACATTTTTAAAGAAGATTTACTTTTTAGAGGTATACAAACCGATGCTATTTTCCACCTAACAAATCAACTCCCCGAAAAGATGAATTGCTATCGGTATTCAGAAGACTTCTGGGTTTTTGTTTGGCAAGGGAAATCAATCGGCTGGTTACGCAGTAAAACAAAGGAAAAACCTACGCTTACGCTCGATTACTTAGTAGTTTCACATAATGCCGTTTTCAACATAGAAGATTTAGAGAAAATCGCCTTCTCAGAATTAGTGATTGACAGTACCAACGGATTTAAAACGGGGCAAAACCTCATGAACCAAGCAAAAGAAAGAGAACTCAGCGCACATTGGATAAATCAGCAAGGAGCTTGGCAGGTAAATTTGTAGAAGAAAAGGCTTTGGAATTCACTTTTACTTTTTCCATAGGTCTGCATCCCTTTAGCCTTTCTCCCTAAGGCGATACACAAATATAAAAGGTCTAGTTTTTCATAAAAAGAAGAAGATCAGAGAGCTGAACTCTCTGTGGAAAATTTAAGGAACTAAGTGTTAAAGCCCCATCGGGCGGGCATCTAAAAGATGTGCGTATACCCTAAAATAGGAGGCAGACCAAGGAGGAAAAATCTTTAAAAAGCCAAGCGAATAACCCCTGCTAAAAATAAAAAAAAACAGTGATTCGCAAACTTTCCTACACTTTGGTTTTTTTGTGGGGCGTTACACCTAATTT
>CAZFQW010000212.1:0-6390 GCA_964521225.1 uncultured Roseobacteraceae bacterium | reverse complement strand
CAGCTTGTAAATTTGTTTCACGTCAAAATTAATTAAGTACTTTCAACCAACTGCGAATAAAGATTTATATATAAATATATGAAGAGTAAGTCAATGATAAATTGATTGTTGTAGTTTTAATAATTGTGGTTTGTAAAAAGCTGTCTCCTTGAGGTGGCTTTTTTATTTTATACTAAATTCTGCCTATTCCTGCTTTTTCGTTTATTTAGCTTTTAAGAAAGTTTAGTAATCAATAATATCCAATCAACATTAAAAAAAATGATAGTAGTAACAGGAGGAACGAAAGGAATAGGAAGAGCAATTATTGAACGATTTGCCCAAGCAGGGTTTGTAGTTGCAACCTGTGCAAGAAACCTAGAAGAGTTGCAAAAGTTAAAAACTGACATTGAAAATAAATACGGCACAGAAGTTTTTATCCAAAGTGCAAACCTTTCGGTAAGGGAAGATACCAATGAATTTGTAAGGTTTGTGAATCGAATAGAAAAAAATATTCAGGCGATTGTGAATAATGCAGGAGTTTTTATTCCTGGTTCTATTCACAGCGAAGAAGCAGGCGCACTAGAAAAAATGATTGAAACCAACCTTTATAGTGCTTATGATATTACCCGCGGTTTCATTGGCGATATGATTAGGCGGAAAGAAGGGCATATTTTTAATATTTGTTCCATTGCCAGTATTGCTGCTTACCCTAATGGTGGTTCTTACGCCATCTCAAAACATGCGATGTATGGTTTTTCAAAATGCTTGAGAGAAGAAATGAAAGAACATGGAATTCGTGTAACGGCTGTTTTGCCGGGGGCAACCTTAACCGCTAGTTGGGAAGGAGTCGACTTGCCCGAAGAAAGACTTTCTACTCCCGAGGATGTCGCAGAATTAGTTTTCAGTGCCTATAAAGTTTCAAAAAGAAGTGTTGTAGAAGATATTATCATAAGACCTCAATTGGGAGATTTGTGAAATCTAGGATAATCCTAGTTGTATTTTAATGACTTTTTTAGTTTCTAATGCGAATCGGGGCTTATAATCCCTGATTCGCATTTTTAATAATGCAATGGTGCTTATCCGCCTCATTGTTTCAAAAATATCTTTTCGTTTACAGTAGTAATTTGATCAGCCAATAAGGGGGCATTATCAAGAGAGGTTACCACATTTCAATCCAACCTAAAGCTTCTTTTTGTTGGTCTTTATCCTGAGCCATTTGTTGATAACTTTCTAAAAGGTTTAAACCGATATGCTCTATCATTAATCCTGTATTTACACTTTTAAAGGTTTTATCTACAATTAATCTAAAGAGTTTTTATTACTACTTTTCAATTCTATAAATTCATTCTATTTTTAAACATAATCGGATTTCTCAAACGCTTAAACTTAAAATATATGCTAGAGCAAGAAATTAAATCGAAAGTAGACCATTGGTTAAATGGTAAATATGATGAGGACACAAAATCAGCAATAAAAAAACTACTCGATGAAAATGAAGAAGAACTGATAGACAGTTTTTATAAAAATCTTGAGTTTGGTACGGGCGGACTGCGTGGAATCATGGGGGTTGGTTCCAACAGAATCAATAAATATACGATAGGAACAGCAACGCAAGGTTTGGCCAACTATGTTAAAAAATCATTCCCTAACGAAGAAGTAAAAGCAGCCATTGCACACGATAATAGAAATAATAGTCGCTTTTTTGCAGAAGTAACTGCTAATGTTTTTGCGGCTAATGGTATTAAAGTGTATCTATTTGAAAGTCTTCGCCCAACTCCAGAACTTTCGTTTGCAATTAGGCATTTGGGTTGCCATACAGGTGTAGTTTTAACCGCTTCGCACAACCCGAAAGAGTACAATGGGTACAAAGCTTATTGGAACGATGGCGGGCAGGTTGTTCCTCCGCACGATAAAAACATCATTGATGAAGTCAACGGAATTCATTCGGTAGATGAAGTGAGGTTTGAAGGCAATCGCAGCCTAATTGAAAGCATCGGCAAAAAAGTAGATGATGCCTATCTCGATACAATTAAAAGCTTTTCCCTTTCCCCGGAGGCAATTGCCGCTCAAAAAGATTTAAAAATTGTATTTACGCCAATACACGGGACAGGCGTTACGCTTGTGCCGCAAGTTTTAGAAAAATTCGGGTTCACCAACGTAACCATGGTGAAGGAACAAGCTGAACCAAATGGTAATGGTGACTTCCCAACAGTGGTATATCCGAATCCTGAAGAGGCAGAGGCTTTGAGTATGGCACTGGCAAAAGCCAAAGAAATTGATGCCGATATTTTATTGGGAACCGACCCCGACGCCGACCGAGTGGGCATTGCAGCTAAAAATCATCGTGGAGAGTTCGAGTTATTGAACGGAAACCAAACAGCAACCCTGCTCTTCAACTACCTGATTGAAACTAGAAAAAAGAAAGGGTTAGCCACAGAAAAAGATTTTGTAGCCAAAACCATTGTAACCACCGACCTAATTGATGCTTTTGCAGCGGATCATGGTATTAAGTGTTTCAATACCCTTACTGGATTTAAATACATTGCAGAGGTAATTAAACACAATGAGGGTAAATTGAAACTTGTTTGTGGTGGCGAAGAAAGCTACGGCTACCTCGTTGGCGACGAGGTAAGAGACAAAGATGCTATTGCCTCTGTTGCACTTATGTGCGAGATGACTGCGGTAGTAAAGAATGAGGGAATTACTCTTTTTGATAAACTGATTGATATTTATCAGAAGCATGGTTACTATAAAGAACACCTCATTTCGGTAACGAAGAAAGGCAAGAAAGGAGCAGAGGAAATTGCCGAAATGATGAAGCAATTACGTGCGAACCCGCCAAAAGAAATTAGTGGGTCTGCTTTAATTACTTTAAAAGATTATCAGACTTCATTAGAAAGGAATATACAGACAGGAGAAGAAAAAGTACTAGATTTCCCGAAATCGAATGTGCTCCAATTTTTCACGGAAGATGGAAGCAAAATCTCGGCACGACCATCGGGAACGGAACCAAAAATTAAGTTCTATTTCAGTGTGAATGGAGTGCTAGATAGCAAAGAAAACTACGATAAAGTAGGAGCGGAGCTCGATGCTAAAATCCAAGCTATTATTGAAAGCATGAAATTGAATTGATGCTCAACACTCTTAAATAAAAAAGGGGAAGCGGTTTTAATCGCCTTCCCTTTTTTTTATTTATATGAATAGAAATAGAACCTTCAAACTTAGTGTTCCATTCTAAAAACAGGGTATTTCATATATGCATTTTCCGCATTTTCCGATTTTGAATAAATGAAATTGAGTTGTGCATAGCTGCTTTTTGCAAATTCGGTGTCGGATGCCTTTTTTTCTTCAAATTCGGCTTTTAATGCTGAATTGCCCGCCAAAATCTCTTTCGCTTTGGCATCGAAAACATAAGAGGAAAAGCCTTCTTTCCTTTGCAGAATGGTATCAAAAAAATTCCAATTAAAAAATGAATCGGGAGCTTCGGGTTCAAGCGTGTTGATGATGTATCGGTTTCTTTCTTGATTGGTTCTGATGAGGTAGTCTCCTTTTCTAAAAGCCACTTTTGCTATTGATTTTTCTACTTTGGTTCCATAGTGAAGGTAGTGCCCTTCGTAGGGCGCAGGGCGCGATTGGTAGCCTGTGATGGTATAATAGGCAACATTAAGAGTGGTGTCGTTGGCAAATTGTTCCATTTCCACCTTATTGTGTTTCAATCGCTCAATTATCTTATTCCACGACTGCGGAACTACATAGGCAGCGGGTTTTGTAATTATTTTATCGGGTTCATAATTATTGTAAAACCTGATTTCTCGGGTAAAAGGCTTTTGTCTGTTGTAAGTCAAAATTTCTTGCCCTGTTACTTCACTCACTGACATTTCTGCCTCGTAACCCATAAATTGAATGGGTGTAGATTTTGTTTTTTCTAACTTCCATGAAATCGCAAAGCCATCCTTTGTTTTAGTGGTTTCAATTGCTTTTGCCCTTATCTCTTTAATTTCTTGTTCCTTTTCTTTAATGATTTCAAGCATCGATTCTATGTAAGCGTAAGTTGCTGTAACGCGTTGCTCAAAGGTTTTTAGCATGTGTGTTTCTGTCATAAAACCTAAAGAATGAAACAAAGTGGTATAACCCGTTGAGTAGCGGGGGCTATCCATAAATTGCACAATGCCAGAGTCAGGCACAGAACCCCAAACATTTACATACGGAGTAATTGTGCTATGTTTTTCCTTCATTTTTTGATTGAGTTCAGGAAGCATTTTGAAGCGAAGAAAATTGCCAAGCTGCGGCCCTAGCTTATTTTCTTGAGTCATTAAATTGGTAAGTACATGCTGATAGTCAGCGCCGTTACTCACGTGCGTATCAAGGAATACATCGGGCTGCCACTCTTGGTAAATTTCCGAAAAAGCCCAAGCATTTTTGCTGTCTGCTTTAATAAAATCTCTGTTTAAATCGTAGTTTTGCGCATTGCCTCTAAAACCATATTCTTTTGGGCCGTTTTGGTTGGTTCTAGTGGTTGAGTTCCTGTTCAGAACCCCCCCAATGTTGTAAAAGGGAATGATTGCCAGCACAGTATTGCCCAACGTTTCTTCTAAATTACCTTTTTCTAACAAATCCCTAACTATCATTTGGCAAGCTTCTACGCCATCGGGTTCGCCGGGGTGAATTGCATTGTTGATTAAAAAAATGGGAGCGTTTTTATTTCTTAACGAAACGGGGTTAAAATCTTGGGTAGGAGAGAGCACCGCCAAATGTAAAGGGTAACCACTATCGGTTTGCCCATACTCAAACAATTGAAGCTGTGGGTAATGGCCGGCGAGGGCTTTCCAAAAAGCAATTCCTTCTTGGTAAGTAGCGGTTTCTAATTTATTCGATTTCTCGTAGATAGTCAGAAACTCAGGCTTTTCTTTCTCTTCGGTTTGGCAACCAAAAAAGGCAAATAAGAGAAGTATTGTAAGCGTCTTTTTCATAGTTTTTTTCAAGTGGAAGTTGTTTACATCTTTAAAGCTAGTACAAATTCGAATAAATTAGAGGAAATAAAAAAAGGTATTCTATCGAATACCTTAAACCATAGTTTTTTCTTTCATTTCGGTAATATTTATAAAATGGAAAGGATATTCACTATCAAAATATCCTTTCCAAATCTTGTAAACTATTCATCAATTTTTAGACGTAACCCCTCAACCCAGTGCTTATGCTCGTTGGTGTAGTAGAGGTAAGCGGTTGAAGCGGCACCTTGGTAATTCCCCGGTAAATCTGCTTTTAAGTCTAGGTTGATTTCCCTTTGCTCGCTTGGCTTCATTTGGCGATAGTAAAACACTACTTGGTGGTTGGTTACCTCGTAAAAATCGACCATACCTTTTTCCTGCAATTCTTTCAACTGCCACGGCTGCGGAGTTAGTCCGCCCGGAATACCTACCACGGCTAAGGTCATTGGGAGTCCTTTGGCCGTTTTGTTAATCAATTTTGTGGTCAATCGAACGGTCTCTCCCATTTTTACTTTGCTATCGTTGAGCGTTGTTTCAATGGCTACTTTGCAAGAGTCGCTGCTGTTGGGCTGAGTAGAATTATAAATGACCGACACCGTGTAAGGAAGCGGATTTTTTACGCCCGGATAGTGAATGCTTAACTCGTTGTTTCCTTCCGACAGATAAGTCGCTAGGTTTTCTATCACAATAGCCTCTTTTTCGCCAGCTTGGTAGGCTTTGGTAGCAATTACTTTCCCTTTGTATTTAACTTCAATTGTGCCGTCTTCTTGCGTTTTTTTAGAGAAAGTGGCATAATCGGTCAATCCTCGGAGTGCCATAATGGTGCTTTGCGTGTTGCCGAACCCGCCGTAAGGCGAGCGCGAAGCCACAATAAACTTGGCGGCTTTATCAACAGTAAATCGGTTGGGCGAGTCGGCTTTTAGATTCGCCATCATTGCCAAAGAAGTGGTTTCAATCTGTAACCCAATGCCTGTTGAATAAGTGATGCTGTGCTTTTTCCCCATCCAGCTACCATCTTCTTGCTGATGCTTTTGAAGTTGAGCGAGTAACTGCTTCGCTCTTAAATCTTTGGTGTTGAAAAGCGCATTGGTAACCAACGCCAACTGATAAGGGTCTTGCGATTTTTCGGCATTTTCCACTGCTTTTTCTAGTTCTTCTCTAATTTCTAATACGTAGCCGGCTTCGCTCATCGAGTACACAATGTAGGCATTGGTAATGTCGTCGTCGGCTCTGCCGAAGCTATCCAATGCTTTTGGGTCTTTTTTGAAGCCACCATTTCCATCTTTTCGGCTCAGTAACCAATTGGCGGTACGCTCCACCATTTGGTTGCTCACCCCTCCATAAACTCTGCTCATTTCTTTAAATTCCATCAAGCCATAGGCGGTTAAAGCTTCGTGGGCTGGCGCACCTCCAAACCATTCGT
>CAZFQW010000211.1:0-6406 GCA_964521225.1 uncultured Roseobacteraceae bacterium | reverse complement strand
ACCACCATTGGTAAGGGTTACTGAATACGTTCCATTGTACTGTAAACCTGCATTGGTAATGGTGGGCGATTGTGCCGTAGAGGTATAGCCATTCGGCCCTGTCCATAAGTAACTATCTGCCGTTTCTGGATTTGTAAGTACGATTGTTCCTCCAAGACAATCAAATGTGGTTCCTCCGTTATAGGTAACGGTTAAAGCAGGATCTGTTGGATTTGGAACAATTTCAACATTGGTTTGTGCTGAAATAAGTGAAATACAGCCATCTACCGTAACCTGTACGCTATGATTTTCTGCATCGGCAAGTGCCACTGTAGGTACTATGTACGAAGGAAAAGTATTTGCCGGAGCACCTAATCCTAAGGTTACACCATTTCTAAACCACTCATACGTTACAACCGCACCGCTGTACGGCGGATCCACGCGTAATTCCATTTCTTCACCTTCGCAAAGTCTGCCGGCAAAGTTGATGCTCGGCGTTGGCACTGCATCGGTAATGCTCACTACAATTGAGACCGCATCGGACTGACAGCCGTTGGCATCAACTACAGAAACGGTATAAGTTCCTTGGTTTGCCGAAGTTCCATTAGGAATTACGGGGTCTTCGCTCACGGATAAAAATCCGTCAGGTCCTGTCCAACGATAGGTGAATGGTCCTGTCCCTGTGATATCACCAACATCGAAAGCATTAATTACGACATCGGTATTGCCCGTAGTACAAGTAATGGCAAAAGGAGAAGTAAACGTATTGATAGTTGGTTTTGTGCGCACCAGTACATCTACATCGGCTACCTCGCTACAACCGCTTACGTTCAGGTCGAGCCAGAATTTGTAATTAGCTGCTGCTAAGTTTTGCAAGGTGGTAACTCGGCTTGTTCCTACAATTACGTCGTCTGTTCCTAGTTCTGCTACGCCATCGCCATCATCTTGGTACCAGCGATATACCGCTCCGGTGGCTTCGTTGCCGGTAAGCACTACGTCTTCTCCTTGGCAAACTTCCGGAGTAGCGGTTGGGATGGCTGGCGTTTGAGGGATAACCGTAATGGCTACCGGGTCAGACACTTCGGAAATACAGCCTGTTACCGTATTGGCAATTTGCACACGCCATTCTCCCCCATCTGTTGCTGTTGCCCCAATCACAGTGAATGGATTAGCTGTATTGTTGGTAACTGCTCCTGTTGGGGCAATCCAACGGTATTCTTCATTAGCTACTAAGGCTACCGAAGCAGTCAAATCAAAATTAGCACCCGTACAAACCGTGGTTGGCACTGCGCTAATAATAGGTTTTGCTGGCTTTGGATTTACGGTAACATCAAAAGTTGCTGTTGTTGAACCACAACCACTGAATGCTGTAACCGTGTACGTTCCGGCATGAGGTATTTGTGCGGCGCTATTGGTTACCAACGGGTTGGCATCGGCAGAAGAAAATCCTCCTGGCCCACTCCACTGATAACTTACGGCAGCTACAGGAGCAGCAAAGGCTAAAATTTCGCCTTGGCAAACTTCTACATCGGCGGGTGCAAATGCAGGGGGTGCAGCCGTGTTATTCACATTAATATCTAGGGCGGTATTTGAGGTACAGCCGTTCACATCAACCACTAAATAATAGCGTGCATTGGCACTGAAATTATTCACTGTATGGTTTTGGGTGATGGCAATCAGAATGTCTGTTCCTACCTCTAAGGTTGTATTCGCATTGGACTCTTGGTACCAACGGTAAGAGGCCCCTGCCACTGCATTGCCAATTAACTGTACATTATCGCCCGGACAAACCCCTCCTACGGGGGCATTACTTGCTGGCGCAGAGGTTGGTACTGGGGTAATGGTTAAAGTAGTTGGATCAGAAGTTTCTGTACAACCTGATCCATTCGTTACTGTTACCCTCCAATCGCCTGCGGCATAGGCAGGGTCTCCTACGGCTACTGTCGTGGTATTCCCAACGGTATTAAATGTAGCTCCGTTCGGGCTTATCCAAGTGTATTGCGTAAATCCTGTGGGATTGGCTATGAGCGAAATGGCTTCATTGTTACAAATATCATTATCGCCAAAAGTAAGCACTGGCTTTGAAGGTTTAGCCGCAAAGGTAAATGCTACCGAATTGGTCGCTGTACAGCTTCCCATAGTGGTTACTAAGGTATACGTGCCTGCGTTTATGTTTTGGAAATCGGTAGTTATCGTAGGGTTTTGGTCGGTTGAGGTAAACCCATTTGGCCCTGTCCATTGGTAAGTTGTTGCTACCGCAGAAGTAGAAAGCGAGAGCGTTTCCCCTTGGCAAATTGCCCCCACTGCTGGTAGAATTGCAGGGATGCCCGGGGCTGGAGCAACAATTACGTTCACACTTCTCGGAGGAGTTGTACAGCCATCTACAGTTACAGAAACAGTGTACAAGCCTGCATCGGCTGGGACTACGCTTGTGAATGATAAGTTCGGACCGGTAGGCGCTGTTCTCGCTCCATTAGGTACTGTCCAGTTATAGGTAACTACCGTTCCTGAATAGGTGGTAGAGGTTAAATCTAAGGTACTTCCTTCGCATACATTCAAATCGCCAGTAATATCAGGTTGGGCAGGTTGAGCGGTTACGTTCGCCACAATGGTTTCGGCAGCAGTACAGCCTGCGCCTCCTGGTGCAGTTACTGTAAGCGTATATAAGCCATCGGCGGCTAAGGTAGCGTTGGCAATAGTTGCCGTTTGAAAGCTAGAGGTAAACCCGTTCGGGCCACTCCATGCGAAGGTTGTTCCCGCCGAATAAACTGTGGTGGTGCTCAACACTAAGTTATCGCCCTCACAAATACCCGGTGCGGTTAATACAGGAGTGGTAGGGGTTGCCGTAACATTCACGGTTAAATCTGTTGAGATAGATGACGTACAGCCATCCACTGTTACATCTAGGGTGTAAACCCCTGCATCGGCTAAAGTTGCCGAAGGGATTACTAAAGTAGGGTTATTCACTGCCGACGCAATAGGAACACCCTCTTTCCGCCAACGATACGATACAGTAGTACCTGTATAGGCTCCTGTAGAAATTCTGATTTCTTCTCCTTCGCAAATGGGATTGCCCCCTGCCAAGGCTATGGTTGGCTGCACTACTGGCGGATTCACCGTGAGGACGGTTTGTGCCGTAATGGAAGTACAAGTTCCTCGAATGGTTTCCACAGATAGCGTATATGTACCACTTATGCCGTCGATTACATCTAGGGTAGCATCGTTTGTTTTAATGCTTGTAAGTGTTCCGCCACCCCCTGCTGGGTCGGGGTAAGTCCATGTGTACTGGTAGTTTTCGGTGGCATCGAGGTTGGTTACGTTTCCTACCAAAGCCACATCGTCGGTACAAGCTACAGTATTATCAACAATGGCTATTTGCGGCGTCGGGATTAAATCTAATACATAGTTAGGCGAGGTGAGTGCCGTACAAGCGCCTTTGGTAACTTGCACTCTGTAGTTGGTTTCATCGGCAGTAGATAAACTATTGATAACGAACGTACGGCTGTTGCTTCCTACGTTTACATAAGTCCCTGAACCTACAGGGCTTTCTCTTTGCCATTGGTAGATAGCACCTGAGCCAAAATCGTTTACGGTAAGCGTTACAGTGCCACTGCCATCTACACAAATGGGGTTAGGAGTAGAAGCGGTAATGGTAGGGACAATAATAGCCCCTGAGGTTACATTGAGCGTTTCTGTATCAGCATCGTTATACGAATTTAACCCTACTTGGCAAGCAGCACCTCTTCCTCTGCGCTCGCCAATACACGAAGAATACACTGGCGATAATGCTATCCCAAGTGCTGTTCTTGCATCATCGAAAGTACCGGGCAAGCTTTGCCAAAACATATTGACGGTGTTGTTCAATCCTAAGCCGCCGCAGTCTGCACTTAGGGCAATATCTACCACAAAGCGAATCGTAACTGTTTCCCCCACTTCTAGTTGGTCTATGGTTGCATTGAGAGAGGTTGAACCCGAAGTCGCTCCAGTAAAGTTCACAGTAGATGTTCCCGGAGCAATTACTATTGGAGCCGTTCCTGTGCCATCGTAACTCATGTCGGTAGGGAAAACATCTTCCAGTTCAATATCATAAGCAGTAGCACTAGAGGCACCCGTATGAGAAATAGTAAAGGTTACCGTTACAGGATTCCCCGCCTCTACACTTACTACATTGTAAGATTTATCAATAGTAAGCTGAGGCTCAATCACAAATATTTCGTTGGCTTCTACTTGGGGGGAATTTACGTTAGCACCACCGTTCGAGGGGTCGTTGTAATCGTACCTCGCCCTATTGTTCATATCATCACCATTATTTACCCCTGGTGCATTGGCTACCGTGGCATAGTAGCGCACGACCAATTCTTCAATATCGGCATCGTTTTCTGCATTGGTAAAGTTGCCAAAGTTGAAATTCAATCGGTCGCCTTGTTGTTGATCACTTCCACCGGAATTGGTTACGATAGGCGTAATAGTAGTGAAATCCGCCGAAGCAGAAGTTGAAATATTAATTGGATTGGCATTCGTTACTGCAATACTATTTACTGCTAAAAATACAAGTCCATCTACATCGGCATCTAACTGGTCAGTAATATTTAAGTTTTGAGTGGTTCCTTCGGGAATTGGGAATCGAATTTCGTATTCTATGATTTGCCCAATATGCACATTAGTAGCAATTCCAACTGCAGTTGGGTAAGTTTCAATCACTGCCTTCGTAATTGTTCCTGGGCGTATCCCTGAAATATCCGCATCGGCTGTAACAGGGGTTTCGGGAGTTGCCGTTGGTGCCGATGAATAGATTACTTCTACTTGGTTGGTAATAGCAAGTGGTTGAGGTGCATTTGGGGCAATGGTTGCCGTATAAGTGATTCTCAGTTCATCCAAATTTGTTCCGCCGCTAGGTTCTAAGTAGACTGCATTACTGCTTACAGAACGCAAGCCTCCTGCTGTAAACAAATCGGCAGGACTGGCAGCACCAAAAAATTGTGCATAAGTAAACGGTACACTCGTTCCGTCGAGTACTATGTAAGTTGTCCCATTTCCTATTTCTATGCTAGTAACTGTTGGGCTTGTAAGTTGTGCCGGCAGTACGTCGGAAATTACAAAATCGTAGGCTCTACTAAGTGCATCAATATTTCGGATAGTTACTTGGAAGGTTACCAAATCGCCTCCATCGGCATTACTCAAATCGCCTGTGGCATCAATAGTGGAATTTGTGTTATCTGAGGTGATAATACGCTTATCGGCGGTGAGTTCAGGCTTCATTACAATTACCGAATCGGAAGTTGCACTCCTAGTGAATACCCCTGGCGGTGGATTTGGATTATCATAGTTCAACTCAGCAATGTTATTGAGTTCCGTGCCTTCTATATTGGTTGGTATATCGCTTACCCTTACTGTGTAGGTAATATCTACAAATTCTTCTACTACTTCGTCTGAATCTGTATTGGTTACGTCTTCGTAGTTAAATGTAAGCAAGGTGCGTGTGTCTGTCCCACTTACTTGAGTTACAGTTAAATTCCCTATAGGGTCACCAGAGAGCGAAATTTCCGTAGAAGCAATTAAATCAACTCCTCCGGGATCATCCACTGCCGAAAGCACTGCACTTCCTGCTACATATTCTAACCCAATATCTAAAGTATCGTACACAATCACGTCTTTCGCAACGCCTTCGGGAATGCTGAATCTCAAACGGTAGGTAATCTCGTTGAGTGGATTGGTTCTAAAACCAGGCGCATATCCGTTCGATTGTGCCACAATATCTTTTTCAAAAGCAGGGATGCCTTCTACGCTAATGGTTGCCGAGCCTTCATCGTTTAACTGTACGCAGGTTGCCGGAGTACAACCATCGCTTAAAAAGTAAGATGCTCTTGCCGTATTCGGGAAATTTTGGTTAAGTTCCACCGTAGAAACTATGTCGGCTTCTACTACTAACAAAATGGTTTCCGGGCCATAGCTGTCGCCACCGCCGGGAACTTGAGGTGCTGTAATTTTAGGTAGCGAGAATGTTGCGGCAATATCGTTTCCTGTAATTGAAATACCGCTAACGCTTGCAATCGTTCCTGTATAGTTGCCCGCTCCTGTAGTCAGTACAGTTCCCCCATCTACTACTCCATCTCCTCTTCGGACCTCTACAAGGGTTACATTTTCTAAATCGGCAGCATCGAAAATATCTCTTATTTGTAGTCCATACGTATCTGCCTCAGTACTCTGGTTTTCTACAATAATTAAAAATTGAAGATTAGAACTTTTGTTAATTCTGTCGATAGAAGGAGCATAATCGGCAGGGTCGAAAGTGGTTGTGCCGTCGTCTTCTCTCACTAGCTTAGTTACCACAACTTCTGGGCGAATCAATGTAAATGGATCTGCGGGGTCATTGATATTCCCTCCAGTATAATTCCAAGTGGCATTGTTAGTAATGGTACTAGCGTCA
>CAZFQW010000210.1:0-6416 GCA_964521225.1 uncultured Roseobacteraceae bacterium | reverse complement strand
TATTTTATGATAATTCGTTTTTAAGAAATTAAATTTTTAAACATGCTCTAAGTATTTCTCCTGATATAATGATTGCTTTGAATGAAAATGAGCAAGAATTAAAGAGTCATTTTCAAGCAGGAATCGCCATGTTTTTATTTCAAGAAGGCAAGCTTACTATTGGCAAAGCCATACAATTATCGGGATTAGGTCGCTATGAGTTTGAAAAAATGCTGACTAGAAGCAATATCTCTATTTCAAACCCAAGTGTAGAGCAAGTAATGTCAGATTTAGATAAACTAAGTGATTTATAAAAATGAAAATTGTAATTGCTGATACGGGTGCGATTATATCACTTATTCATCTCAAACAACTTCACTTGATAAAGAAAATATTTGGAGACTTTTACATCCCCGAAGCAGTCTGGCTTGAACTTAATAGCTATGATAACCCTAACTTTGAAAAATCTCAATTAGAAGAGTTAGCACCAAGATTAGTTAAAATAAAATCTAAAAATCAATTAGCTATAATTATGAATGCTGGAGAGGCAGAGTCAGTAATTTTATATGAGGAACTGAATGCCGATTATCTATAATTGATGATAGTAAAGTTCGATTGATAGCGAATCTCTTAGTGTAAATTGTATCGGGGCGTTGGGTCTCCTCTTAAAGGTTAAACAGAAAAACTTAATCAAAAAACTCAGACCATTATTTATTCAATTATTGAGCGATAAAAGACTTTCTTCATAAAATTATTGAATGAAATCTTAAAGAAAAATAGCGAGAGTGAATTATAAGGGCATCGAGTTTTTGATAAATTATCAAGTGAACATAAGTAATACGCTTTAAAATTAAACTTCTCAAATAATGACAGATAAATATCCAATTAATGGTATAAACGACTTAATCAAAAACCGCCGTTCCATTTTTCCCAAACAATATACAGGGGAAACGGTATCTAATGAGGTGATAGAACAAATGTTAGAAAATGCCAACTGGGCACCAAATCATGGAAAAACAGAGCCTTGGCGTTTTTTCGTATTTACAGGCGAGGGGTTAAAAACTTTTGCTAAGTTTCAATCTGAATTGTATAAAGAGCTGGCTTCAGCAGACGAATTTAACGAGGCGAAGTATGAAAAGTTGAAAAATAGCCCGCTCAAAGCTTCTCATGTAATAGCCATTGTAATGAAAAGACAGTCTTCTGAGAAAATCCCCGAAATTGAGGAGGTAGAAGCAGTCGCTTGCGCTGTTCAGAATATGTACCTGACTGCAACTGCCTATGGCGTAGGTGCTTATTGGGGAAGCGGTGGAATAACTTATGAAGAAGAAGCAAAAGAGTTTTTTGGCTTAGGACTCAACGATAAGTTATTAGGATTCTTTTACGTAGGAGTTCCCGCTTCTGAACCCAAAGAAGGCGTTAGAGGAGATTACAAAGAAAAGGTTACTTGGATTGAAGAATAGTTTTGAGAGATAAGTATAGATTTTATCTGAACGAATACCCAATGTTCGGCATCAGTAAATATTTAGATAAAGTCCAATCTGATTTTGAAGTTTTTGGATTATTAAATGATACTTGGATTCAGTTTGATAAAGAAATTGAGTTTGAAGCTTTTGTTGTAAAAAGAAAAATAAAATAATGGATACTAAGAATACAATTGACGATTTAAATAAAAGGAAAATACCAATTGTTAAGATTGATAACTCCTTGAAAGAATTTAAGGAAAAGCCCTTATTCCAAACAAAAGTGGATAAAGCGAATGAAACACTAAAAAAAGTAGGATTACCAAAACTTGAAAAATCGTGAAATTTGTATTTTGAAGTTTTTACGATTTGAAAAAAAATAACCATGCAAATAATAAACGGAAAAGCAACCTCCGAAGCTATAAAAGAAGAAATAGCCGTAGAGGTAACAGAATTAATAAACAATGGAGGGAAAGCACCGCACCTGGTTGCTGTTTTAGTAGGGAATGATGGGGCGAGCCAGACTTATGTAGGAGCAAAGGTGCAAGCCTGTGAGAAGGTAGGGTTTCAATCGACACTTATAAGAAAAGAAGAAACCATTTCTGAAGACGAATTGCTGCAAATTGTTAAGGATTTGAATAATGATGAAAGCGTTGATGGGTTTATCGTTCAGCTACCCTTACCCAAGCACATTTCAGAATTAAAAGTTACCGAAACCATTGACCCTAATAAAGATGTAGATGGTTTCCATCCGGTAAACGTGGGTAAAATGGTGTTGAATTTACCCACTTTTTTGCCCGCAACACCCTATGGCATTATTCAGTTATTGGAAAGATATGAGATAGAAACAAGCGGAAAGCATTGCGTTGTAGTAGGCAGAAGCCATATTGTAGGTACTCCTATGAGTATCTTAATGGCTAGAAAGGCAAAGGTGGGAAACTGTACCGTAACGCTTACACACAGTCGAACACAAGATTTAAAAACAGAAACACTGCGTGCCGATATCCTCATTGTGGCTTTAGGAGTTGCCGAGTTTGTAACTGCCGATATGGTAAAAGAAGGAGCAGTAGTGATTGACGTGGGTATTACAAGAGTACCAGATGTTACCAAGAAAAGAGGCTTCGCCCTTAAAGGCGATGTGAAATACGATGAAGTTGCTCCTAAATGTAGTTTTATTACCCCCGTTCCGGGCGGAGTTGGCCCCATGACCATCGTTTCACTTCTAAAAAACACCTTACAATCAGCAAAAAATCGCCAAGGAATTCAATAGCATATGAACAGTTTGGTTACAGAAGAGAGGCTTCCTGTTATGGAAGCGTTTTATACTATACAAGGAGAGGGTTTTTATAGTGGGCAAGCGGCTTATTTCATTCGTTTAGGAGGTTGCGATGTAGGTTGCGTTTGGTGCGATGTGAAAGAGTCGTGGAATGCTGATGCACATCCGAGATTTTCTGTGAAAGATATAGTAAGCGAGGCTACAAAAAATCCCACAAGAATCGCCGTGATAACAGGAGGCGAACCTTTGATGTACAACCTCGATAGCCTCACAAAAGAACTAAAAGCAGAAGGATTCCAAACCAATATCGAAACCTCAGGAGCGCATCCTTTATCGGGCGACTTCGATTGGATTTGCTTCTCGCCAAAGAAGTTTAAAGCCCCTCTTCCTGAAATCTACGGAAAGGCGCACGAACTAAAGGTTATTGTATATAACAAAAGTGATTTTGTTTGGGCAGAGTCTTTCGCCCAACAAATGAACGCAAACTGCAAGCTACTGCTGCAACCTGAATGGGGCAAAGCAGCCCAAATAACCCCTTTAATTGTAAGCTATGTAAAGGAAAACCCCCAGTGGCAAATCTCCTTACAAACCCACAAGTATATGGAGATTCCATAATAAAAAAGGGCCACGTTTTTTCGTAGCCCTTTTTTGTGATTTTTACTTGTTGCCCTAAAAAGGAGGTTCTTCATCGAGAGTAGGTGGAGCAGCAGAGCTGTTCCCCATTTTATTAGCCTTACTACCCATTGTAATAGTATTAGTAGGAAGTTCTTCATCTTGCCGGCTCAGAATGTCTTGGATAGGCGTTAAACCTCCAATGTCGCTATCGTCCCAATCGGTAAATTTGGTGTATTGCCCAATAAACTTTAGAGGCACAGTGCCTGCACTACCATTTCTGTGTTTGGCAATAATTACTTCGCCCAAGCCTTCTACGGAGTTACCCTCAGCATCTTCAGTAATTCCGTAATAGTCTGGTCGGTAGAGGAACATTACCATATCTGCATCTTGCTCAATTGATCCCGATTCGCGAAGGTCACTCAGTTGTGGGCGCTTATCTCCACCACGCGTTTCAACAGCACGACTTAGCTGCGAAAGTGCAATTACAGGAATGTCTAGTTCTTTCGCTAATTGTTTTAGTGCCCTCGAAATAGAAGCAATTTCTTGTTCACGGTTACCACTTTTCTTGTTTTCGCCGGTCATTAACTGAAGGTAATCTATAATAATCAGCTCAATATTATTTTGAGCTTTCAGCCTTCTTGCTTTGGCCCTCAGCTCAAGAATACTCAGTGCGGGGGTATCGTCAATAAAAATGGGGGCTTCTGAAAGAGAAGCCGTTTTATGAATCAGTTGTTCCCATTCATAGTCTAAAAGTTTACCTGATCTTAATTTTTCACTAGGAATTTCAGCTTCCGACGAAATCAATCTTTTTACTAGCTGAACAGAAGACATCTCCAAAGAAAAAATAGCGACGGCTTTCTTAAAAATCACCGCGGCATTGCGCAGTACCGAAAGGCTAAAAGCAGTTTTACCCATACCGGGCCTTGCTGCACAAATAACCATATCGGAGCGCTGCCAGCCAGAGGTAATTCTATCAAGTGCCGAAAAACCTGTTGGTACTCCCGTTAAACCTTCCTTGTTATTTTTGAGCTGTTCCAACTCTTCGAATGCTTCACGCATTATCGCGTTCATTTTTACATAGTTCTTTCTGATATTCAATTCCGAAATTTCAAAAAGAGACTGCTCCATTTGATCTAGAATATCGAAGGCATCTGTAGTTTCTTCGAAAGCCTCTTCCTGTATTTTTCTGGCAATATGAATGAGCTCTCTTTTGATAGAATGCTCTAATAATAAACGGGCGTGGTACTCAATATTAGCAGCCGACTCTACCCGTTGTGTTAAACTTGCGATGGCATACGAACCACCAACCAGCTCAAGCTCGCCTCTGCTTTTTAATCTGTTTACGACCGTTAAAGTATCAACAGGCTCGGAAAGAGAAAATAAATCTTGGATAGCACCGTAAATTTTTTGGTGCGAGTCTTTATAAAAAGTATCGGGTTTTAGTAACTCAACAACCTCTGTAAGGGCATCTTTTTCTAGCATAAGAGCACCAAGAACGGCTTTTTCGAGCTCTATATCGGAAGGCGGCTTTTTGCCTAATTGCTCATGTGCCTTATTGAATCTTTGTTTCTTTAAATTCGCTAAAGACGAGCTGCTTTTCCTCTGATTGTTCGATGCTTCATTCATACATATTTAATATTTTTCTTTAGAAAGCCTGAATCTTTCTTTGTGTTTGTATTTAATATAAAAAGTAGTGCTCAACTACTTTTATTTAGAAATTAGTCAATGTTAAAACACACTTCTTTTTTCACTAGTAATCCAAAGTTAGAGATTTTAGATTCGATTCATCCTCTATTTGCAAAAATTAAATTACTTTTGTCTGAAATAGGATAGCGATAAACAAATAGATGTTTTGAGCATATCTGAAATTAAGGGATAAACTTTTCGAATCTGTTTAGTATAAAAACAGTACATAAACGACAAGCTTAAAGTATGAAGATTCATTTTATTGCCATTGGAGGAAGTGTGATGCATAACTTGGCAATAGCCTTGAAAAAAAAAGGATACCAAGTTTCTGGGTCGGATGACGATGTTTTTGAACCATCGCGCTCCAGATTAGACGACTATGGTTTATTGCCAGAGGCCATGGGGTGGAATCCTGATAATATTAAACCAGATTTAGATGCAGTTATTTTGGGAATGCATGCACATGCCGATAATCCCGAATTAAAAAGAGCCAAAGAACTTAAGCTACCAATCTATTCTTATCCTGAGTATATCTATCAGCAATCGAAAAACAAACAGCGAGTAGTAGTAGCAGGAAGCCACGGGAAAACTACGGTTACTTCTATGATAATCCATGTGCTTAATTACAAAAAGCGCACATTCGATTACCTAGTTGGCGCAAAACCCTACGGAATAGAAAGTACGGTAAAAATTAGTAACGAAGCCCCCTTTATTGTAATAGAAGGAGATGAGTATCCTTCTTCCCGATTAGATGAAACGCCGAAGTGCTTGCATTATCAGCATCATTTAGGCGTTGTTACGGGGATTGCTTGGGATCATATCAATATCTATAAAACTTTTGAGAATTATTGTGAGCAGTTTAAAAAGTTCGTGGAGCAATCGGTAAAGGCAGGAGTGTTAGTCTACAACGAAGACGACAAAGTACTGGCGAAGCTAATTAAAGAGGCAGATATCCGTCATGATGTTATCCAAGTGCCATATAAAAAGCATAAGCATAAAATAAAAAATGGAGTTACTTATTTGTTAACCGACGAAAAAGATTTGGTTCAGGTAAATCTTTTTGGGGAGCACAATATGTATAATCTTGGGGCGGCTCTAGAAGTATGCGCAAGGTTGGGAATCAACAAAAAAGAGTTTTACGAAGCGATTGCTTCTTTTGAAGGTGCCGCCCGCAGAATGGAGAAATTAGGGGGAAATAACAAAATGGTAATTTACCAAGATTTTGCCCACGCACCCTCGAAACTAAAAGCAACTACACACGCCTTTAAGGAGCAATATCCTGAAAGAAAGCTAACGGCATGTATGGAGTTACATACTTACAGCAGTTTAAATAAAGATTTTATAGGCCAGTATGCCAACACAATGACCGATGCTGATGAAGCCATTGTGTATTTTAACCC
>CAZFQW010000209.1:0-6457 GCA_964521225.1 uncultured Roseobacteraceae bacterium | reverse complement strand
TATAGCGGAAACAAATGTTGGATTCTTTCCCAAATACTTCGAGTAGTTTAACCAATCGCTGAAAGGAAAACTCAAGTTTTTGGACTGGGTTTTCATCTGTTAAGCAGCTTCTAAAAATTTGACAACAAAAATAGTTATAATCCCAAAAGATATTTTCGGGAAAGTGGTGCAACTGGGCTTTTATGAAAGTAAATAAGTGGGCAGAAAAACATTCTAAATAATAATAATAATCGGGATATAGTTGATTCAGATATCGCCCAATGGTAAAAAATGAATCTGCAACTTCTTTACTTGTATCTACCGATTTCATTTCAATACCTTGTGCTTCTATCCACAAATCAATATCTCTGAATTTTTGCATTATTTGTTAGTTGGTTTCCTTAATATCAAGTTCAAAAATAAAGAATCATCCATTTTAAAATTACTACCCCACTCAAAATAAGTCCGTAGCCCCAAATACTTTGGTGGAGATAGTTTTTAAAAATAGCCTGTTCTTTAAAAGCATTCGTTACCGCTTTTCCTTTCAACCTACGCATTTTAAAGTAGTTAATCCAAAGTGGAATTTGGGCAACTAAAACCCCAAATTGCATCACGTAGTCTGCTAACCACAAAGCCAAAATGAGGGAAACAGCACCACCCAATACAAAAATAATATTGAGTACTTCGTGCGATTTTGTATTTCCCATCATAGTTACAAAAGTGTGCTTCCCTCCTGCTCTATTGCTTTCTTCGTCACTAAAGCCGCTAGCAATAGCACTAGTTAGTGAGAAAATAGCGTATGGAATTAGTAAAAATAATGTAGAGGTTTCTATCAAAACTCCCGATTGGAGATACACCATAAATAATGGAAGGATAAGCCCAACGCCTAACGTTTCTAAGAATTCGCCTCCGCCACGGTAGTTCAGTTTTACTGGAGGTAAAGTATATATTATAAAAATTAAGCAGCTTAATAGCGCAAAATGGCTGGTTAAGGGCCTATTCAGATGCGTCATGCCTAAATATACAATGATACTAAATGAGCATGTCCCGGCAAAGATACCGCCTATTAAGAGTGCTCTAGCTGATAGGATATTATCAGGGATTGTTTTAGGGGAACAACCGTCTGGAAACATTTCCCTTTTTATTTTATCTACTTTTTGGTCGCCCCAATCGTTCATTAATACAATAAATACAGTTCCTAAAATTGTGGCAACTCCTCCTAAGAGTAGTAAACTCCAGTAAGGTTTTTCGGTAATTCTGATTCCTAAGGCATTTCCTAAAATAAAAGGCACTAAAATTTTAGGCCAGCTTTTTAGCTTGCTCGCATAAAGCCATTTAGAAAAAAATGATTTTTTATCCATAAAAAAAAAGACTGTCTTTTAGTGAGACAGCCTTTGGATTTATAATGTTTGATTTTTATTTACTCTTCCTCTCCTTCTTGGGAAAATGCTTTTTCCATATTCGGTAGTTCTATGGTTCCAACTTTAGGAATTATCTGAATGAGGAAACGCTGATTTTTACGTTCATCGGTTTCAACCCTTCCAATGCCTCCTGTGCCACTACCCGCTACAATCACTTCAATTCTACCTTTATCGAAAGTAATTCCCTTTCTTTCCCAAAGTCTGTAAAGTTCTAAGGCCCTAGCATAACTCAATTCATAGTTACGAGAGTAACTATCTTTAGACGCACTGCCTTCAATTACCAACATATATTTTATATTTTCATCGGTATCTATGCGGGTAATTAGCTTTTGAAGCTCTTTACCTGCCCCAATGAGCATTTCTTGGTACTGTGGTTGTATCGCCGCTTTCCCTGTCTGAAACTGTACATCTGCTGCCAAAACGTGGCGTTTATACTCTTCTTGAAACTTAAAGTACTGTGGATCTAAACTAGAAATAGATTTTTCAATTTCCTTCAGTTTTTTATACTCTATTTCCATTACCAATAAGCGCCCTCTTTCGTCTTCTAATTCTTGCACTAGAGAGTCTGCTAAGTATTGTTGTTCAGAAACATAATCTCTAATACTATCAATTTTAGCTTGTTGAAGTAGCATACTCGCTTTTCGCTCATCTAATTCAGCAGTTTGTGAAGCTAAAAGAATAGCCTGTCTTTCTATTTCTTCTTTTTGAGATAATACTGCCGCCGCTTTATTAATAAACATCTTATAGCTTAGCACAAAAAGTACTAGCGTAATGATGAATAGAGCCGTCATTAAATCAGCATAACTCGCCCAAAAGAAATTTCTTGAATTTTTCTCCATACTGCTGATTAAAAGTAATTAGGGTATATAATTGTTAAAAAATAGAAAGTTGCGGCGGCAAGACCTGCCAAGAAAGCCAAAATTCCTGTAAAGGTAAATAGCTTAAACATCAATGAGTTTAAGAAGCTTTTTCTTTGGCCTGTAACCATATTTTTTTGTAAAAACGCATAAAGATTACTCACCTGCGAAGCCATTTGCCTTGTAGAAGTTTCTGTTTCTTCTAAACGCTCTAGCATGTTTGCCCAGTTTTCTTCGCTAATTGCCGGACTTGGAGCTGTAGGTGTTAATGCAACACTTGGCGTTACTGCTTGCCCTTCTGCATCGTAAGTGGTGGTAGGCAATTCGGCTGTTCTTCCTAGGTTTTGTAGTTTTCCATCTACTTGGTCTATCTGGCTACCTATGTGGTTGGTTAAGTTTGCTGTACGTTCTGTAATCGCTTCTATTGACTGTGCCTGTTTCTCCATAAGCGCCTGATTGTTTTTCATGAAGTGATTGATATTACCAAGCCCACTTTCCATTTCTTTTAGGTTTTGGAAAATATCTCTTAGGTCATCAAATCTTTTTAGGGTATCGCCTAAAGCTACATTTAAATCTTTTTGATAATTAATAAATTCTTCGTGAAAAGAATTTAGGTTATAGCGGAGAGATTTAAAATCGGTGGGAACAGTTTTATGAGAAGGAGGCAATAAGTTTAAGCGAATAAAGCTGAAGTAATTATACTCCTGCTCGTCGCGTTTTTGCTTTGCTCTTTTAAAAATCCCGTTGCTCCTTACGGCAAGGTAAAGCCCAAATGCACTGGCAACCATAGCAATTAAGACACCGCCTAAAAAAGTTTGTATGGCTTGGTCTGAAAAGCCCACCGCTACAATTTTAGAAAGTCCTACAATTACTCCAGAAAATGTTCCTAACAAACCAATGTAAAGAGGTAGTACAAGTACCGACTCTATCCCTTCTTCCCATGAATTCACTCTCCGAGTGGCAATTTGCTCTAATGCAGGAAACGATACACCTCCTTTGTTCTTAATAATATAATCGTTGGTAGCTTCTACTATTTGGTTGAACACCTCAGAGTGCTTTCCATTCTTTTTGATTGTCCCTACTTTCCCCAGCTCGTTAGTAGTGGGAGACTCCTCTTCGTGTGAGCCTACTTTCTGAGCTTTCACAGAAACAAGTTCGATTTCAAGTTCTTGGATTTCCGGATAAGCATTTCTAAGCTTTCTGATAGCACGTTTATTTCTAAAATAGACCGTTAACTGCGCTATTACTATAATGGAAATCACTACGATTTCTATTAGTAAAACAGTATCGGATAGTAGCCTATCAATATCGAAGTTGTCTAACATATTATAAAAAGTTATTTAGTTTGAATGGTTTAAAAAGCTTGCTTAGTTTACTTGCAATCAAGGTTGTGAAACATGCTATAATTTTAACTTACTTCTTAGCATTGTAACTATTTAAGAGTAAGGTTCTTAGCACAATATCTCAAAAAAGCGGCGTTATTTAAGCTTAATAAAAATTGAATTTACCAAAATTTGGGGATATAAATACAAAAAAAGAAGTATCGGCTGTTAATTAAAGTTTAGAGCCGGTACTTCTTCGATGTTTTTTACTCTTATCATCCTTTCTATCTCTCTGCAATTTTGTACCAATCTACTTTACGAGAGATGTACATTACCAACCCCATCACTAAGAATAAACCAATACTGCCCATCAGTAGCGCGTAGTCTTGCAACTGCAATGTGATGAATAAAAATGCATATAAAATAGCAATTACACCTCCCGTAAGAAGCGTTAGTTTTTTCTGTTTAAATATGGTGCTCGCATAAAGTGTAACCATTGCAATAATGGCAATACTTGAAACTAAGTAAGCATTATTGAACCCAATATGCTCTGAAAGAGAAATTAATAATAAGTAAAAAATGCAAAGTGCAAGCCCCGTTAATATATATTGGAAAGGATGAATGCGTTTCCTGTTTAAAATTTCTGTAAAGAACAAAATCATGAAAGTGAGGGCAATAAACATGATGGCATATTTAGCCGAACGCATGCTTTTTTGATACTGATCTACAGGCAAAAGTAGGTTTACTCCAAAAGAAGAGTAAATCACTTGGTGTTTATTTCCTATCCATTTTTGAGGGAAATTTCTATTCAGGTGAAGCACCTCCCAATTGGCGGTAAAACCTTGCTCGCTTATATTGCGGCTATCGGGTAAGAAAGCACCGTCAAATTTTGGATTTTGCCATGTTGAGTTCACCCCTAGCGTTGTTACCTTTCCTAAAGGCAAAAACTGAATAGAGCCGCTTCCATTCAAATTCAAATCTAAGCTAAAATCAAACTTCTCTATATTTTCGGCAATAACTACGCTAGTGCTCACACCCGACTCTAACACATCGGTATTAGACAGGCCGGGGTCAAAAACACTCGTGTCGGTATTCCAACTTAATTCTATACTTTTTTGAATCCCACGCATATCGGTTACGCCTAAATTCAGCCTTGCATCTTCCCAAATAACATCGGCAGAATCAATATTTAGTTCCTTTAAATCGATAGCTCCAAAAAAGCCCTTTAGTTTTAGTTCTGTGTTGTAAACTACCACATCGTAAATGCCTCGGTAACGCCTTTCAGGTCGAATAACACCTTCAATACCTAGCGAGTCGGGTAAACAGTGAAAAAACTCTATTATTTCCACAATCTTGCCTTTGTCGTTTTTAATGTTTTTTCGGTAGGGAACAGATAAAATAGGCCCTGCTACAAGTTGAGCTTCTCCCCATTTTGAACTTACCTCTGTTATTGCGGCATCTCTAGCATATTGCCTTTCTCGAATCACGGTTTCAATCATGCTTGCAGGAATGAGCAAGATTAAAATCAGTACTCCTATTGAAAGTAGTTTGATAGTTACCGAGCGCTGAATCCATTCGTTGAACTTGGTAAAACGTGAAGTGTTGTTGTTTTCTTCCATAACACATTTTGGTTATAATAAATCATTCTTTTGCAGCAAGAAGCCCAAGTAGTAAATAATGTGCTGTAGAGTGGTTTGTAGCCAGGGGAACGTCGTATAAATCACAAAGCCTTAACAACATCTGTACATCGGGTTCGTGTGGGTGCTTCCCCAAAGGATCTCTAAAAAAAATTACTGCATGTATAGTTCCTTCAGCTACTTCTGCCGCAATTTGAGCATCTCCGCCTCTCGGCCCCGATAATTTTGAGTCGACCTCTAAACCCGATTTTACTATATGACTTCCCGTTGTTCCGGTAGCCACAAGCTCAATTTCAGATAACACATCAAGATGGTCTTTTACAAAGGCAACCATTTCAGCTTTCTTACCATCGTGAGCAATAAGCGCAATTCGTTTGATAGATTCTATCATAAAAAATCAATGTTTAATTATGTAACATGATTTTAAAGATAGTAAGTAAATGTTCAATATTAAATTGCGAATTACGAATTGCAAAATCACTTATAATTAAGTTTTTTGAGGCATAAATCAATTCCCCTTAATTTCGTATAGCCACTTAGATAGTTTTAATTCTTTTCAATCTATCTTTTTATGCTCTTCCCTTCTATTTTATGAGAAGTTTAATAACAAACCTTACAATTATTGACTTATTTTTAACACTCTATTATTATATGTGTAAACAATAGAATGTAATTTTGAGAAAACAAAACTATTTTAGCTATGAATTACATTCAAATTCCTCTCTCTCCTAGTCAGGCTTATCAGAGGCTGAAAGAATTATTGTCTCGTGCAGAGTATGAACCGCTTTCTGAGGAAGAAACAAATGAATTGCATTCTTTGAAAGAAGTATGTAGCGAAGCCCTCAGCGATTACCAAGACGAGTATTTCTAAACTGCCTTTACTTTTTTGCTGCTTTTATTTTAAGAACTCTGCTTTTACCAGTAGATTAGTGGAGTTCTAATAAAATTTTTATGCAGTTTAAAATATATCGTTCTTCGGCAGGTTCAGGGAAAACATTTTCCCTTACGAAAGAGTACCTTAAGCTTGCCTTAACAGGGGGTAACCCGCAATTAGCTTTTAACCCTCAATATTTTAAGTCTATTTTGGCTATCACTTTCACCCGAATGGCATCGAGTGAAATGAAAGAACGGATTTTAAAACAGCTCAATGTGTTTGCAAAGCTCGAAGCCAATGTTTCGGAGCCTATGCTTGCACTAATTATTGAAGAGTTAAAAGCAGACTTTAAGGATTGTTTTTCATT
>CAZFQW010000208.1:0-6506 GCA_964521225.1 uncultured Roseobacteraceae bacterium | reverse complement strand
GAGGAAAGCAGTACCGTTTTACCAATTTTCAGCCTTTCTTCGATACGCTCAATATAGCTTTTCAACTTTCCCATAAAGCACGTGAGATTTATCAGACGATGTCTGCCGACGAAAAAATAAATGCTCGTTGGCGTGTAGCTTCCACCGAAGAAGAAATCATCAGGGCAAATTCTCATAATATAGAAAATGAAGCTTTTAAACTGATAGAAAGCGCACCCTATCGCAAAAAAACAACGTTTCTGTTCAGTTCAGGTGTTTACAACAGAGTTACCGATGCCGATGAAGTTTTAACACTTAGAGAGGGTTTGCTGAAACAATGTGGGCAGTTCATAGCGCAGTACCCAAAAAGTATGTACGTAAACATAGTAGCGAATTACCGCAAAGAAATGCTTGCCGAGTACATCAGCATAGCCGATTTAAGAAGGTATGGCGAAAAAGATGGTAAACTTTACGAAAAATACTGTCATTCTATTTTAAAACTATACCCTCTGAAAGAATTAGATTTTATAATGCATCGGTTTTATGGAGCAGAGTATAATATTGAGCGTAAATACGACGAGTCCGTAGAATATACTCAGCTAAAAAAACTAGCACGAAACCGCCAACAAGAAACCATAGAATTACTGTGCGATTTAAACTTGCACTACGAAGGATATACGCCCGAAAAAGAAAATTTATACCAGCAATTTATCACCGCCTTAGCCCCTGCCGATATTGCCCGAATTGCAGTGCAAAAAAAGGCTGCCTATTATGTGAATTTGAAAGAGTGGGAAACTGCGGCGAAAATTGTAACCTCTTACAGTGGCTTGTTCCCCCAATGGCCCGACTTTTTCGCAAAAACGGTTCGGTTACTTACAGAACCATCGCCACCAAGAAAACTAAGTAATTTAGGAAGCACCATTAATAGCATTGCACACGATTACAACCCCGTAATGACTGCCGACGGAAATACGCTCTACTTTGCCCGTAAAAATGCAGATACCGGCGAAGATATTTACTACACAAAAAAAATAGAGGGCACCTGGCAAACTGCCCGAAGGTTAACTTACAACATTAGTACTAATGCGCACGAAGTACCTGTAAATATAAGTGCCGATGCTAAAAGTCTTATTATTTATGGAAATTACAGCACGCTCCCAGAATTTAATTATGTGAATTTATTAGAAAGGAATTTAGGGAAAGGCGATATATATTATGCACAAAAACAAGGGAACGAATGGGGAAAAATTAAAGCATTCCCCCACCCAATTAATACCAAACACTACGAAACAGGGCTCGCCTTCACTGCCGATGAAAGCGCTGTATTATTTGCCTCTGACCGCCCGGGCGGAGTCGGAGGATACAAACCCAACTACCCCCCCGATAAACTCTATTACCACGGAGCAGGAGAGTTTAACCTCGACCTGTATGTAGTCGAGAAAAAAGGAAAAGGCTGGGGCGAACCTATCAATTTAGGAGAGGTAATTAATACCCCTTTCGCAGAAAAAAGCCCCTACTTACACCCCGACATGAAAACGCTTTACTTCAGTTCCGATGGCCACTATGGTTTGGGGGGCTACGATATTTACATGACCCAACGCCTCAATATGGACTCTTGGACAGAATGGAGCGAACCCGTAAATATCGGCAAGGCAGTCAACAGCCCCTACGATGATACTTTCTACCTAACCGCCACCGGCGACAGAGCACTAATGGTTTCGAGTAGAGAGGGAAATTCTTATGGGCAACGAGATATTTATATGGTAGAAGTTCCCGAAAAATACCAACCCGAGCCAATTACAATAATACAGGGGCAATTTACCGACCCCCAAGGAAACGGAATACCTACTTATATCCAATGGCACGAGGAAGATAATAAAGCAAACGGAGGCGTAACAAAAACAGATGGGAAAGGGAATTATTCTTTCTTCTTCAAAAATGGAAAGAAGTATGTTTTTTATGCCCAAGACGAAAAAAAATTTGGTAACTCCAAAATGATTGACCTCACCCAAGAAGGAAAAGCAAAATACATTGCCGCAGAACCCATTGCATTAAGTTCTATCGATAAAAACAACCCTAACCGAAAACCTATTATTTTAAAAACATTGCATTTTGACCACGATAGCGATGTAATTCGCCCAGAATCTTACTTCGATTTAAATAGATTAGTAGAATTATTAAAAACGCATCCCGATTTATATATAAAAATTGAAGGGCACACCGATAGCGATGGCAACGATGATTTTAATTTCGATTTATCGAACCGAAGAGCAAAGGCTGTAGCTTCGTATTTAGCAGGAAAAGGAGTAGGCAATAAGATAAAAGGTGCAAAAGGTTTTGGCGAAACCAGGCCGAGTGCCGAAAACAACACAGAAAAAGGGCAACAACTC
This sequence comes from uncultured Roseobacteraceae bacterium, assembly GCA_964521225.1. Lineage (GTDB taxonomy): Bacteria > Bacteroidota > Bacteroidia > Cytophagales > Flammeovirgaceae > CAYUJH01. Next base: position 4,137 of record CAZFQW010000208.1, on the reverse strand, counting down.
AACAGAAGAGTAGAATTTATTATTTTAGATTAAAATGAAACTCAAATTCGTAGTACGAGTTCCTAATTTAAAATAGCTAAAACAAAGAACTCTGCCTTATAAAATTTGTTCCTCTTGCTACAATTAGTTTTTTATAAAAATCAAAAAATAGAAAATAGGATATATAATTTTAGGCACTTTACTTCTTATTTTCTTAGTTACATTCTTTGTGAGCGAACCTATCGAGCAAGACCAAACCTACCATGCCTTTAGCGATAAACCCGCCCTTTTATTTGTTACCAATTTTTGGAACGCAGTTTCCAACTTACCCTTTTTGTTCGTAAGTATTTTAGGAATTTATCAATTGAAATCCTCTGCTACACTTAACGTAAATAAATACAATTTATAAGGGCTTATTTTATCTTTTTTTGGAGTGATGTTAGCCGGTTTTAGTTCGGGATATTACCACCTAAACCCCAATAGCGAAACCCTATTACGAGACCGACTGCCTATAACAGTCGCCTTCATGGCACTTTTATCTATCGTAATCACAGAATTTATTGACGAACAATTAGGCAGAAAGATATTGTGCCTTGTGGTAGAGCTAGGGCTTTTTTCAATTGGTTATTGGTGTGGTCTCCTTCTACCGATTTGCACTTCTGTGCCCTCATTCCGTTCTACCCCGTGCTGGCTATCCCTGTTATTTTAGTTTATTTCCCTTCTAAATACACAAAGGGAAATGCCTATTGGTTGCTCTTACTCTTTTATCTAATTGCCAAAGTATTTGAGTACTTCAACAAACATATTTTTGAATTTCTAGGTTTTGTGAGCGGACATCCCTTAAAACACATCGCCGCAGCATTGGGTATTTATTTATTATTGAGAAGATATGGACTTCGCACAGAAAAAAGAACTGATGAAAGAACTAACATTTCAGGCTTCACGAAGTGGCGGTGCAGGTGGGCAAAACGTGAATAAAGTCAATACGAAAATTACCTTATATTTCGATGTAGAAAATTCGGAATTATTAAACGATACTGAAAAAGAAAAAATAAAAGCAGCTTTAAAAAATCGGCTCACCAAAGAAAATGTGCTGTTACTTCAAAGTGATAATAACCGCACCCAACTCACTAATAAAGAAGAGGCAATTAAGCGGTTTTATCAATTAATTAACGAAGTTTTTATAGTAAAGAAAAAGCGCAGAGCAACAAAACCCACCTTCGCCAGTAAAAAGAGACGTTTAGAAGGGAAAAAGCTTCACTCCGACAAGAAAAGTAACAGAAAGAAGATTGATTTTTAAAGTCTATATAAAGCGAAGACCGAATAGAATACCATTCGGCCTTGTGTTATTATTTGAAGTTTTATATGCTCAAGTTCTGTGTTAACAGATGCTGCACTTTGTTGCGCCTTGCCCCGTGACCGTTGTCCAAAAAGTTGCAACGATAACAAAGAAAAGGATACCACTAGCATCCATCGTGTATAGTTTGTTTTCATCTTGTTTTTTGTTGTAGCAAAAATAAATAGGTTACACTACTAATTGAGAGAGAAAAGCTAGAAGTTTTGAAAAGTAAAAATTAAATACCCCTCATTGCGAATACAATAACAGATTGCCCCAGATTTTTCCTTCACACAACCAACGGTGAAACCCCTCGCAACGACGTTTTTTTTTAAAGAAGGATGTTTTTTATATCGGCAGTGTTTCTAACAACTGCCAAGGTTACCAGAGATACCTTGGCAGTAATCGCTAGAGGCCGACAAGGGTATTGATGTTACAGTAAAAATTGAGATTGTCGCTGGTAATTTTTACTTTAAATAATAAATTCAGTAAATAGCTTATCAATAGTTTAATAAATCAGAAGAAAATGAAAAAAATAATAGGAATTGCATTAATAGTTCTCGCAATCGCACTAGGGTACATGGGTTATGAAAGAGTTGCCAACAGTGGGGGTTCAGTAAAAGTGGTTGGGATAGAGCTATCTGCTTCCAATCAAGATAAAAAAACAGAGGGCTATATTTTCCTAGGTTTTGCTTTGGTGTCGTTTATAGGAGGAATTACACTTGTTGGCAAAAAGGGTTAAAAGCCTATTTGTCGGCATCGTTAATTCAATGAATATTTCGGACTTTATTACTGGAATAGAAAGGGGATAGAATGAAAGTTTTACGCAAGTTATTTGCAAAACCAAAGCACTTAAAAATAGGTTTTTCATCCATTTATACGGCATTCGACCCCTATCCTTCGTACAAAGGTTCGGCAATCCATATTGAAAAGGTTACCAATGTGCTGGCTCAGAAACACCCAAAACTCTTATTGCTTACCCTACCCCAACATTGCGAACAAGTAATTACTAGTGCCATTCATCACGAAGTATTTTCGCACAGCGAAACCAACTTCCTAAAACGTGCCATGGCGTATTCGGAATGGGTAGAAGGGCAACTGAAACACCAAACAGCCTTAAGAGTTGGGCATTTTAGAGATGTTTGGGGGGGCATTCCTATCGTACAACAAGAACATATTTTCTCCATTTTTGAAGTAAACGGACTTCCTTCTATTGAGCTGCCCAATCGCTATCCGCATATTGCCCTGCGTACGCTCAAAAAAGTGTATGCTATGGAACAGCAATGTCTAGAGAAAGCACAGCTCATCTTATGTCCTTCGGAAACTATAAAAAAGCACCTTATTACCAGGGCAGTTCTTCCCGAAAAAATTCATGTGCTCCCCAACGGTGCCGATGAACCAAACCGCTACCCCAAGCCTACCGATTTGCCCGAGCAGTATGCAGTATATTTTGGTGCGCTACAACCTTGGCAAGGCGTAGATGTACTGTTAAAAGCAATGCAATATTTACAAGATAAACCTGCGTTAAAACTAGTAATCTGTGCCTCGCATAAACCCAAACATGCCCGCCCTTATCGGAAATTAGCAGAAAAATTAGTACTAGAAAATCAGCTAATTTGGAAACATCAGCTAAATAAAAACGAATTACATGCGGTAGTACAACATGCCTTTTGTTCGTTGGCTCCGCTGAGCGAATGCAGCAGAAATATTGAGCAGGGCTGCTCCCCTTTAAAAATATTTGAGAGCATGGCATGCAAAACACCAATAGTTGCCACCGATTTGCCCGTAATTCGAGAAATTTTGAATGATGCAGAGGCAAAGTTCTGCCGACCCGACCGACCCGCTGAACTAGCACGTTGTATCCGTTTACTTTCCGATTACCCGCAAGTGGGTGTGCAATTAGCCGACAATGCCTACCAGAAATTCAAGCAAAACTACCAATGGCAGGCGATTGATCATCGACTTTTAGAATTTTATGATAACTTAGAAGAACTTGCTTTTTAAATTATAATATGATGAATGCATTATACCAGTCGTTAAACCCTGCGGAACGAAGCTTTATAGACCAAAAGAAAATTAGCGCTTCCTACAAAATAAAACGTTGGATACATTTCCTATCAAAAGCCTCTAAGTTTGATATTATCATCGAATCGGAAACAAAAAAATGGAATCGATTGGGTGTAATTTTTATTTTACTAGCAATAGCTTCTGTTGTAGGGATTTTTGTTTTGCCCATGAATCTCAATTTCATAATAGGAATTCCTTTAGCTGTTATTTTTTTAGCACTGACTATCTTTTCGTTTAAGAAAAAAGGAGAATTCAAATCAAAAGATATCAACGATTACCTAAGGAAATTTTTTATGCCCGTTCTCAATATTTTAAAAGAGAAAGCGGGAGAAGATACAAAAATGGCCGCGGCACTCGATTTCAGAATCCCTAGAAAAGAACTGAAACCTAAAACAGGAAAAGTAGGCGTCCGTAGTTATAAATCGTACCATCCCAATTATATAAGGTCGAAAGTTGAGTTGCTCGATGGAGCAACTTTAGAGTTCTCTGTCGCCGACCAAATCAGCGATTTTTCTTGGTCTAAACGAAGTGCAAGTGGCAAAACAAAATATAAATCGAAAACAAAGGTAGTTCATCAATGCCTCATAAAAATGACCTTACCTAAATCGGCTTATCAAGTAAAAGAGCCTATTGAAAATTCAGTAGCAGTAACCGAACACAATGGCGACTACATTGCCAAACACAAAATAAAGCTGAAAAAGATAGGTGTAAATAACGCTTTAAACGTAAGCATATTTTTCAAAGGAGTTCAAGCG
>CAZFQW010000207.1:0-6509 GCA_964521225.1 uncultured Roseobacteraceae bacterium | reverse complement strand
ATTTCGACCCAAATGGTAAGTGGTTATATACCACAGGGAAATCAGAAAATATTTGGGATATAAGCCGATGGAACATAGTTCCTAGAACACTTTACAGAAATAGCTTAGACCAAAATGGCCCTCAGGTGTTTGTGAGTTCGCCGAGAATGCGCGGCGAAGTAAAAACAATTACAGGAAGTGCTATTACGGTAGAGGGTAAAATTTTCGACGATACCGGCCTGCACAGTGTAACTGTAAACGGGAATAAAGTTGACCTTTCTACTGACGGCAGCTTTTCTATTAAATTACAACTTTCTTTTGGTTCTAATTCAGTAAAAATCAGAGCGAAAGATATTAACAATAACGTATCTTTAAAAGAGTTCACGGTAGTGAGAGAATCGCAGTCAGAAAACGAATTAATATTCGATGTAGTAGAGTCAACAAATCATCTTTTAATTATAGGGGCTGATAAGTATGAAAACTGGCCACAGCTTGGGAATGCTGTAAGCGATGCTAAAACAGTACAGGAAAAACTACAATCGAAATATGGGTTTTCAGAAGATTATACAACCACATTAATAAATGGCCAAGTAACTCGTAAAGAAATTTACGATGCTTTTAGCAAGCTTATAAAGCAGGTGAAACCCAATGATAATGTATTGATTTATTATTCGGGACACGGTGCCTTCGACGAAGCACTTGAAGAAGGATATTGGGTGCCTGTGGATGCAAGAAAGGGCGAGTTTGGCGATTATTTCTCTAATACAGAGTTGTTAAAAAGAATTAGTGCAATTAAATCGAAACATACTTTTTTAGTGGTTGATGCCTGCTACTCGGGATCTTTATTTGTGGAGTCGAGTAGGGGATATATTGATAAGGTAGGTAGTATTAAGTCGCGTTGGGGCTTGGCTTCAGGTAGGTTAGAAGAAGTAGCAGATGGTTCAAATGGGGCAATGAGCCCTTTCTGTACACGCTTCATAGAGTTTTTGGATAACAATACAGCCGAAAGATTTCCCGTAAGCGACATTGTACAATATGTGAAAAGAAAAGTTGCAGACGACAGCGGACAAACTCCACAAGGTAATCCGCTAAGAGGTGTCGGAGATGAAGGTGGAGAGTTTATTTTTAAGCTAGAAGGGGCGGCAGCTTCATCGGAAGGAAATTAAGTTCGAATTATATTCTAAAAAGGGGAATCAAGCATCTTGATTCCCCTTTTTAATTGGGCTAATTTAATGAACTCCCAAAAAAGCTACTTAATTGTTTATTGAGCTAAATCGTCTCTTAGAGTAAACTCGGTTCTAAAATATTCCCCATTCCTGTGAATATAAATCCTATATTTTCTGCCTGCTTTACCATGAAATAGCTTAATGAGATTGTTCATAGAGTAACGTGCAATGTTGCTTCCGTTAATTGCCATAATTTGGTCTCCAGCTAAAAGCCCTGCTTCTTGCCCAGGAGAGCCTTCTCTCACTTCGGCAATCTGAAAAATAGGCATTCCGGGGAATGGAGTAACTATTTCTATTCCACTGAGGTTATAAGTAAATTCGGTGTTAAAATCTTTATTGGGCTTAAATATAATTTGATTTCCCGTGTAATCTATAATTACATCAAACCTTCTAAGTACATCCGACCCTAAGCTTCCATTTCGGTTTCCTATGTTAATGGCTTCTTTTACCGCTTCTTGATCGGGGAATGTTACAAGCGGTTTGGGCATGGAAAAATCGCCCAGTTCAACACTATTTATTTTCCCCGTGTAACCATAAATATCACCATTAAGCCCCATTCCTAAAAATGAGCGGAATGAAGGAGTAGGAATTTCCAACGTTTTATTAGTGGCAGAATACAAGGACAGAGCATGGCTAGCACCCGAGTCTACAAGTAGTCTGATTTGTGTTCTTTCGCCTTTGTTATTAGTCACGGCAGCACTCAAATAGGGTTTTCTTCTTATAATTTCTAGGGGAATAACCACGGCAGAGCCTCTTTTAAGCCATTTTTTCTTTTTTTTCTCTAGTTTGCCCCTGTATTTATTAGGGTCGTGTAAGGCTAGCTTTTGTTTCTCGTAGTCAATTTCCACAATAAAACTGTTAAATACTTCATAGCCCATAAGCCCGTTTACCTGTTTGCCTAAGTTTTCAGAGAGGAAGAATACATTTTCTAGCGGCACTAGCAAATCGTGAAAATTGCCATAAACGCCGGGCATATATAACTCATTACCGTAGGAATGTAACGCCTCAATGGGATCCCCTTTCCCCAAACCGAACAAATCTACCTTACGCGAATATTGAAGCGTAAGGGCATCGTTGGCATTTAAGTCGGTTAATAATGTGTGTGTAACTCCTGTATCGAGTATAAATTTCAGCGTATCAGAATCGTTAATCATTACAGGGATAATGATAAGATTGTGCGCCATTTCGAAGGGGATATAGCTGGTGTTTCGTTTTTTATGCTTAATCCGCAGTTCTTTATGGTCGGTTTGGGCGAAAGATGCATTTATAACCGCGCTTAGTAAAAGCGAGATTGTAATAGTGGCGAAGCATCTCATTAAGCTAGTTTTCATAGTTTTATTTTTTCTGAATGAAGCCTGTAAAGCTAGTAATGGAGAATCTCTCAAGAGTTAAATTACAAACTTTTGCAAGGAGTAGAGCCGAGTCTTTAAAAGGTTTGTGAGGATTAGTTAAACTACCGTTTCAGCACTGATGTTTGGTGAATGGCATCCTTAACAGTATTTTTGAATTCTCTGCTTAAAACAAATCATTTCAAAAAATCAGTTCTTCAATGAAGAAACGAAACATTTTAATTGGGTTATTTACAGGCGCTTGTTTAATTGCCATTACAGCTACCTTTTTTGCTTACCAGCTATTTTATACGCCCAATTTATTGGTAGAAAAAAATGAAAAGGGTGTGCTTTATATTCCACAGGGAGCAGGCATTTTTCAGGTACTAGACTCTTTAGAAAAATACGATTACGTGCAAGAGGCTAGGTACTTTATGTTTGTGGCTAAATTGCTGAAATACAATGAAAATGTAAAAGCCGGACGCTACGAACTTCGCCCCAACTTAACCAACCTAGAAGCCGTTCGCCTGCTGCGATTGGGAAGCCAAGCCCCCGTTAGCCTCACCTTTAATAATATCCGATTAAAACGAGAATTAGCCGATAAACTTTGTAGAAATATAGATGCTAATCCTTCCGAATTCGACTCTTTAATTTATAGTCCCGCTTTTTGTGCAGAACTAGGGTTTGATACCACTACTATCACAACTATGTTTATTCCGAATACCTATCAGTTGTATTGGAATACCAACGCCGAGCAACTTTTACACAGGATGAAAAAGGAATATGATAAATTTTGGAATGAAGAAAGATTGACACTTGCAGAAGCTATTGAAATGACACCGATTCAAGTTTCTATCTTGGCTTCTATTGTAGAAGCAGAAACAAAATTAAATGCAGAAAAACCCACTGTGGCAGGGGTTTATATCAATCGCCTTAACCGAAATATGTTGTTAGGGGCAGACCCAACCGTTGTTTTTGCTGTAGGAGATTTTTCGCTGCGTAGGGTTTTAAATGTACATCTTGAGTACGATTCCCCCTACAATACCTACAAGTATTCTGGTTTACCCCCAGGGCCTATCAATGTTCCGGAAATATCTTCTATTGAAGCTGTTTTGAATTACGAAAGGCATAAATACCTTTATTTCTGTGCGAAAGAAGATTTTTCGGGCTATCATGCTTTTGCTAAAACTTTATCTGAACATAACAGAAATGCAGCGAAGTACAGAAATGCCTTGTCTAAAAGGTTAAGGGAAGAGAAAAAAGCAGAGGCAATGTAATGCAAAAACAAAAAATCATACTTTTAGTAATTTTAGCAATTTTATTAAGTTGGTATGGTTATCAGGCATCAAAGTTTTTCCAAGGAGTCTTGCCCTTCCATGCTTTCGATGAGTACGAGTATTTCCTTTATGCCCGCTCATTTGCAGAAACGGGAAGCTTAAAAACGCCTTTTTTGGAGCAAGATTCTGAATCTATCCTTGGGCAATTTGGCACACATGGTTTTGCTTATGCCTTGCTGCACGGTTCTATCAATGTACTAATTGGCGAACATTGGTGGAACATCCCCCTATTCAATTTTTCAATCCTGATAGCCGCCTTCATTTTTATCTTTTTAGTCAATAAAAGGCATAAAATATTAAAAGGCGAAGAACAACTTTTATTCCTCCTGCTTTGCCTTAGTTGCTTTTTAATTGCTGTATATAGCTTCTCGTTCATGCAGGAAAACATACACCTTTCTTTTGCCCTTGTAGGTTGTTTTTTATTACATAAAACGTACACATCTCCTCAAAAAAAAAGCTTTTTATGGGCATATATTGGGTTAGTGATTTTTGCAAGTATTTTTAGAACTAATTGGATTCTTTGGTATTGGGCATTGTTACCACGATTTATCCATAAAAAAGCTATTTTCATAGCCGTAGGAGCAGTACTGATGCTAATTGCTGCCATTTATTTAAGGTTAATACAGGCAACGTATGTAGTTGGTTTTCTGAATCAGTTATCTTTAAAATTTACTGAAGAAGGACTACAAAAAGGTTTCGTTTTTTGGATTGAACACATTATAGAGAATTTTTATACTTATTTCAGATGGTATGTTTCCTTACCGTTTTATTTTTTTACAAAGTACTTTATTATTGGGGGAAGTATTTTCTTTTTATGGAAAGGATTCACTCAAAAAAACAGCTTACTTATGGGATTGGGATTAGTAGCTTTACTGCAACTTAGCGCCCTGTTTACCATTTACGATACCGTTTATTGGCGCGACGTAAGAATGCTAGCACCTACATTAATAAGCTTGTTTTTTGGACTTATTTTATTTAGCAAGCAGTGGGCGCAAAGAGTTCTAATTGTTCAATTAGGGTTATTTTATTTTGTCATAAACTACACAGATGGTTGGGTAGCATCGCATCGAAAAACCTACCAAGCAGCACAATTGAATAATTACCGAGAAGATTTCATCAAAGTAGGAAAGCTTGTAAAAGGAGAGTCAATTGTGATGTTGAGGAGAAGCTTTGCGCACGAGGGGCAAACGTATCTATTCGCACTACCATTCAAAAATACGGAAGGGTTGCCCATTAGATATTCCGTTTATTATGCGCCTTTAGAAACCGCACCTAATCACTTGCACGATTACATGATTTTGCCACAAAAAATATTCAGAGACAACAATGAAATAGTTCTTTTAGAAGAAAACGCAACTTTTAATCTCTATAAAGTGAATAAACCTATTTTATCGAGAGAAAGAAGTAAAAATTGAGGCTGAAATTGAAATTATTGATTTCATAATAGTTTCTTCTAATCGTTAGAATGGTATTATTTTTATGGTATATTTAGGAATATCACGAGAAATTTTAGGATTTTTAGGATAAAGTAAATCTACCTTGCTTTAAAATAAACGATATCTACTTTTCTCTTTTAAACAATCGCTACAATTGCAAAGGGTGTTTTGTTCTACTAAAATTAATTGAGTATAGAATCACTTTTACAACTTCTTAAATGAAAAAAATACGCGTATTAATTCCAGTAATTCTCTTGGTGCTTTCCGCTGGTAATTCCTTTGGGCAAACTCTTACTATTAGCCTAGGGGACGATATTACAAGATGTTTATCCGAAGACCCTGTAACTTTAGATGCAACTCCTGCTGAATCCGGAACAAGCTTTACATTTGTTTGGGAGCGGCTAGGAACGGATTTGGTAACACTCCCTACAGACCAAATTGATAACTCTGCACCTACTATTACAGTACGTAGGGAGGGTACTTTTATTTACAGAGTTACCGTAACAGACAATACCGACCCAACCATTACCGATTCAGATGAAATTCAAATCACTTTTAATAGAAATCCAACACCTAGCGTAACGTATGGAGGGCAAACCAACCCTACAAATATTGCGGTATGTAGGTCTGAACTTCCCATCAAAATTGGTTCTTCTGTAAACTATACTGGGAATTTTACTTATGCTTGGAAAGATGCCGATTGGACAGCCGACTCTACCCGGAACGAGTTGGTAATTCCGGCAGACTACGAATCGGGCACACATCAAATCACACTTAATGTAACCGATTCCGATACAAACTGTGGAAGTACTGCTCCAGTTTCTTTTAATCTGATTGTGAGAGAAGAGGTATTAGTTGATCTTCCTAAAGAGTTAAATGTGTGTCCTTTAGTACCCGAAACGTTGGTAGCATACGATTTAACACATAGCCCATCTTTTAAATACAATTGGTATTACCAATCTACCCCAACCACAATTATAGGAACTGACTCGGTATTAACGCTAACGAGTGCCAACACCATCTCCGATAATTTAATTGTCGAGATTATTCCTCCCAATACAGGCTTAACCTCATTGTGTACCACCTACGATACAACACGTGTCTTCAGAAATGCAGATTTATTCTTTGATGTTGTTCAAAGTCCGTTAGGAGTTTGTAGCCCAACCAAAACCCTTACCGTCCAAGCCACCAACATCAGCAACC
>CAZFQW010000206.1:0-6511 GCA_964521225.1 uncultured Roseobacteraceae bacterium | reverse complement strand
ATTGTGGCATATAGAAACATGGTTTGGATGTTGGTGGGACACCAACATTGGCGAACGTCCTAAATACTATTGTACAGTTTAGAGAGAAAATGTGTTGTTACGTAGAGATGGTAATCTATTGTTTGGGTAAATCATTTTTATGAAAATGCTCTGGGTGCTTTTATTAAAAATTTAATAATGCCTTGCTAATAAAACCTTTGCCTAACACTACAAAAAAAGCAGCGTTCTACCCAAACGCTGCTTTTCCTGAGTACCATCTTTCGCTTACCAACTCACCAAATCGAGCATTTTTTGGAAGATGTCGTTGTTTTGGTAAATGCCTGAAAAGTTTTCAGCTCCTGGGCCATAGGCAAATACCGGAATGAGCGTAGTGCTATGTCCTCCAGTTGAAAATGTACCTGTAATTTGTCCGTAATCTCTTCCCGAATCGGTATCGGTTCCTGCGAGGGTGTATCCGCCTGTTTCGTGGTCGGCGGTAACAATCACGAGCGTGTTGCCTTGTTTTTCGGCAAAATCTAAGGCAGCACCAATGGCTTTATCGAAGTCCAGTACTTCGGTTATCAAGTATTCAGCGTCGTTGGCATGCCCGCCCCAATCAATTTGCGAACCCTCTACCATTAAGAAAAAGCCCGAAGTGTCTTGCGAGAGATAATCGAGTGCCATTTGGGTAGCGTTGGGTAAAAAATCGCCCCTTCCATCGAGCATTCGAGGCATCCCATCGTTGGCTAGTAAGTAACCATACTTTTGGTTAATATCCCATTGTGCGGGTTTATTAAGTGCGGTAGAGTCCATCTGAAAGCCTTTCTCAACGAGCGAAGCGTATAGGTTAGCATTATCTTTTCTGCGATCGAAAAACTTAATACCTCCCCCTGCAAAAAAATCTACCGGTGCTTCTACCAACTGCGAGGCAATTTCCTCTTGCATATTTCTGTGCTTTACATGGGCATAGAAACTAGCTGGCGTGGCATGAGTAATTGAAGAGGTAGAAATCACCCCTGTTTTACGGTTTTTCTCTGCGGCAATTTCTAAGATGGTTTTTATGGCAACCGTATCCTTATCGACCCCAATGGCTGCATTGTACGATTTCTGTCCGGCAGAAAAGGCGGTAGCACCTGCGGCAGAATCGGTAATTTTGCCACTTATCGGAGTGGTATTGATCAAGCCAATTTGCTTAAATCGCTTAAAGTTAGGGTCTTGGTCGCCGTAGTAAAAACTGCTAGAAACCTGGCTTACGCCCATTCCGTCGCCAATTAATAAAATTATATTTTTAGCTTTCGGAGCAACCTCTTCTAAGGGCTTATTTGTGGGTGCTTGTTGGCAAGCAGCTAAAGCCACTGCTGCAATTGTACAAAGCAAGGTTTTACTGAAAATTCGTATCATCGTATTTATTTTCTTAAGTAAAGAAATTGAGTAAATAATTGTGCTGTAAATTATCATTCCTCTTTTAGTAGGGCAAAATTTTGGTACGAAAAGATAGGTAAAGCAGGTAGATATTGCCCTCTATTCACATTCCGACAACAATTTGTTTACTTACAGGCATTGCCGAAGGGTGCTATTAGGTTTTGCCAATCCGTTATGTTTATTGCTTGTTTGCTCCTTTAATCATAGAAAAGGTAAACCCTCCTAAAATTGCAATTAGCACTATTAAAATCCCCCATAGCCACCATTGGTTAGTAAGCAATGGTTCTTCTTCATTTTTTACCTCCTTTAATTTCAATTGCTTGCCAATGCCAAGCTCAGGGATTTGCTCAGGGATTTTATCCTTAAAGTTCACGATGTCGTAGCGGGGAGATTTCAGCGTTTTATCGCCATAAACTAGCCAATGTTTGGCAGCAGGCTTGTCGAACCGAGCAACTAATTGATGTGCCACACCTTCTACTTTCACATTGTTAAAATTAAGGGGTGTATTGTCGTGATTATCTACCACGAGCTGTAGTTGCGAGGTAAAAATATCATCGAATAAAAACTCGTTTTTCTCTAAAGAAGAGAGGTACGACGCTTGCAACGATTGATAGTTTTTAACCCAACCTGTTTGTGTCTGAATGCTATCGACCAAATAATTAATGCGGATAGGGCGTTGGAAATCGAATGAATCGCTGATAGCAAGTTGAATCTTTGAAATAGGTAGCTTTTTCGCTAAATCTACTGAGATGATAGATTGCTTCCGTTCTTTATTTACCACCACCCTAAAGTTACTTTCATACTGATTGTAGGTTCCTCGCTTGGTTTCTTTTGCGTTGATTTCGATGGTGGAGATACTAGGGCGCTCTTCAGATTTTAGTTTGATTTGATAGTACTGATATTCGGAAGAAGAAAACCGAAGCGTAGTAAACTGATAGTTGGTAATCTCATTGACTATAGAAACTATTCTGTATTCTTGTTCAATTGTAAACCATTCTTTTTGGTCTTGGCTTCCTTGTAAATCCAACAGCCAGTTAAAATTTTTATTTCGGAACGATAAATCAATTTCATTAATGGGTGTATTTTTATTTAGTTTAATGGTAAAAAAATACTCATCTCCTTTTTTACTTCGGTTGATAACTCTGTGCTTTTTGTTTGTTGCCAAAAATTGGTCGTGTTGTTTTTCTAAGAAGTAAGGAACTTCTAAAGTATCGCCAGCCTCGCCAATTGCATATATTCTAACATCGGCCAGGTTGGTGTTCACCTTGCTCAACACCTCTTCGGTTAGGGTAATTTTGTGCCAAGTAGCCTCTACATTCTGGATTGGATGCTGAAATGTTTGCGCAACAATGTTGCGAACTCCCAAAAGGGAAAAGCCAATGATAAAAAATGATATTTTAATCTTCTGAGATAACATCTTTGTATTTATTATATAAGAATGAGATAATGAGTAATAAGATACCTAACGAAATAAATACAATTACTTTAGCAATGGTATCTAAGTTGGCAATGTCGTAGAAAAATAGTTTCATGAGGGTAACCCCAAATAGTGCTATCCCCGCCACTCTAATGCGTTTCTGCTTGTTCATAATTCCAAGTACTACCATAAATAAAGAGTAGGTTCCCCAAAGAATGCTCAGCCCTAGTTTATACGACTGTGCATAATCTGCCAAGTCCATCCAATGCAGTAATTCGCTACTTGCTAAAAATAAGATGGTAAAGTGGCAGAACACGGCAAATAGGTTTCTGAATACATCGGCGGAAAAAGCTGCTTTTATAGGAAGCCATGTTGAAATCAAGTTCAGCACAACCAAAAACAATAGTACATAACGGATGAATAGGTGCATGTTTCCCCTAATGAAATACTCAGCATTATTTTGGGCTATGTAGTTTTCTCTTAAATGACTACAAATTAATAAACCAAAGAACAGTGAGATTAAAATAACGAAAACGTTGATACCTCCGACAACATTGGCAAGCGCTTTATTTTTCAGTTTATACAGGTTGAGCAACGAGAGGGCTGAAAAGAAAAATAGAGCATAATTAAATAACCAAATCCCGCCGAAACTCCTTAAATCGTAGTCCTTAATCTCTCTTTCAAAACCATCTACGGTTATATTGATTGCGCTTTTGTGAAATAGTGTTTTCCAGTATAAATCAATTTCGAAATGAAATGTAGCATAAAGTGTTACCAAGAAAATAATACTGAGCCCATACCCTTGTAACTCCCTTAAATGTGTTGCACTTTCCTCTTTATTGCGATAGAAAAGCCGTGCAATTACCCCAAAAATAATAGAAAGTAAAACGGCAGTTAAGAAATTGATATTCAGAAATGCAGTAGGAACTTTTTTGATGTAGTAAGGCATATAATCTGCAATAACTGACCAATCGTGCACCATGCTGAAAAAGGCAATCAGGATGAGCAGATAGGAAAATCTTTCATACATTTTTATTTTTTGGCTACTGCCAATCAAGAACATAATGAGTGCTTCGCCTCCCCAAATAAGTGTTACCCAGTTGCCATCGAGTTGTACAGGTACTGCAATGGTAATAAACAGCAACACCAAACCTGCTGTAAGGAAAAACATGTTTTTATCGGCTAGTTTTTGCCTGTAAATAATGGCACTTATTGTAAAGTGCACCACAGCATTGGCTACGGTAAAAAACCCTAAATAAAGCGCAGTTTTTTCTGAAAAAGCGAGGGTTGCATAACCCAAACCATAAAAAACAAATGAATTCCCAAGGATCAATAGTATATCCTGTATTTCAAACATTTTTTTCCTCAGAATTTTGTAAGCAACGGCAGCCACATAGAAAGTAAGGAAAAAAACACTTGCAAAAAGCAAAGAAATTACAAGGTGGCTATCGAATTCGTATTTTACATTGTACCATGTTAAGAAAATAAGCCACGAAAATGCAAAAGCAAGGTAAAAAACGTACTTCCAATACTTAAAGAAACTGATGATAAGCACCGCAATATTTACGATAGCTATGTACGTAAAAAGTACTTCTACATTTCCGCTGCCGTTACTTAACAAAAATGGGATACCATACGCACCCACTAAGCCAATAGCCGCAATTACTTGCTTATCGTAAGAAAGTGCTGCTGCTACAGAAAAAAGGGTGAACACAAACATTAAAGCAAAGGCTAACATTTGCGGAAAAAGGGCGTAAAAATCGTAGGCAATGTAAGTGGTGAAATACATAATTGCCAATGCGCCACTTAGTAAAACAGCACTGTAGTTGTTGTATTTTTTCTTCAGACGAATGGCTACGAGCAGTAAGCCCGTTCCAAAAATGTAGCTTAATACAATTCGGGTAAGCGGGTTAATTAGCTCGTTATCAATCGCATATTTAGTCCCAATGCCCACCCCAATAATGGTGATCAAAATACCTATTTTGTTAATCAGGTTTGTACCTACAAACGATTCAACACCTTCTTTTAGGGCAGATGCCTCTGTCTGTCTGTCTGTTTGGAGTGGTTTAGGCGGCAGAGGAGGCACGCCTTGTTTAACAGGGCTTTCAGGTTTTTGCGGCATTTCCTCAACAAGGCTCACCAACGGAGAAGCGGGTAAATCGGTTTCGGTAATGCGCCCATAACTTTTTTCTGACGTATTTCCTTCCGATAGTTTTTTCACCTCAAACCGTAGCCGACTAATTTCTTTCTGAAATTCATTCTGTTTAGTTTGCAATTCGGCAATGCGTTGGAGCAATTTTTCTATTTCAATCTTGTTTTCCATTGTGTTCAAATTAAGTCTTTTTTCAACGCAAGACAATTTGCAAGGGGTATAATTGCACGATTTAGTTTTGCAACTCGGCCCTTTAAACCGAAGAAATCTTGGTATATTTCAACAGTTTTCCATTTTTTAAAAATGGTAACTACCCATCATTTGCTTGAGGATTTTCTTTGTATTTTCGACTTTTTTTAGGAATACCTGAGTAGTTACTAATTAGGTAACCATTTACATTAAATCAAATTCTCCCTCAACTATTATTTCATCAATACAATAGAATTTCGCAGTTTTGCCTGCTCATTGCAAATACGATTTAAAACGTTCATTCATGAAAGTATCGCAGTTATTAGGAGTAACCCAAAAAGAGTCATCGGGAGGTGCAGATTTAATTTCACACGATTTGTTGGTTAGAGCAGGATATATCCGCCAACTTTCCTCAGGGATTTTTTCTCAGTTGCATTTAGGGCACAGAAGTCTTCAAAAAATTCAGCAAATTTTAAGGGAAGAAATGGATAGAATTGGAGGGGTTGAAATTGCCATGCCCGTAGTTCACCCTGCCGACATCTGGAAAAAAACAGGTCGCTACGATGAAATCGATGAATCGTTGGTGCGCTTCTCGGACCGTGCAGAGCGCGATTTGGTACTTGCCATGACCCACGAAGAAGTCGTTTCTTCTATTACCCAAAGCGAGGTAACTACTTACAAACAGTTGCCTATTTTGGTGTACCAAATGCAAACCAAATTCAGAGACGAGGCACGCCCAAGAGGAGGCTTAATTCGTGTGAAAGAGTTTATCATGAAAGATTCGTATTCCCTAGATTCTTCTTGGGAAGGACTGGAAACACAATACAAAGCGCATTACGAAGCGTATTTCCGCATTTTCAAACGTGCAGGGCTACCCGTAATTGCAATCAAGAGCGATGTGGGCATGATGGGCGGAAAAGTAGCGCATGAGTACATGTACATTTCCGACATTGGGGAAGATACCATTTTTATTTGCGATAAAACAGGGTACCAAGCAAACAAAGAAGTAGCCGTTTTCCGCAAAAAATATCCGCAAGGCGAAGCAGAGTCGGCACTCGAAAAAGTGCATACACCCGGTACAAAAACCATTGAAGACGTTGCCAAATTCTTGGGGGTTGAGGAAAACAGATGTGGAAAAATGGTGTTCTTCATGGGTGAGTTTGCCGAAAAAGAAGAAAAATTAGTAGCCGTAGTAGTGCGAGGCGATATGGAGGTGAACCCTGTAAAAGTACAGAAACTAGCAGATGTAAAAAAAATGCGCCCTGCCACCGAAGAAGAAATTACTGCCGCAGGAACAGTAGCAGGATATGCCTCGCCAAAACCTTTAATAGGCGATAAGGTAGTAGTGGTTG
>CAZFQW010000205.1:0-6578 GCA_964521225.1 uncultured Roseobacteraceae bacterium | reverse complement strand
AAAAAGTGCAGCGCTCTACCATAGTTTTAGCAAACAAAATAGTTGAAGTTTTATGGGCAGAATAACAACAGACTAAACAGTTACTAAATCGCCTTTAGGAAGGGATATCCAAAAAGTAGCCCCCTTTCCTAAGTTACTATCGCACCAAACTTTACCTTGCATTAATAGCATGTATTTTTTCACAATGGAAAGCCCTAAACCTGTTGACTGCTCGCCGGCGGTAGGTCTTGCACTTAATTTCTGAAATTTCCCGAAGAGCTTATCATGGTCTTCTTTGGTTAGCCCCGGGCCATAATCTTTTACACCTACTAACAAGTTATCGGCTTCTTGTTTTTGTAAAATCTCAATTACATTTCCTTTCGATGAAAACTTGATTGCATTGGAAATTAAATTTTCGAGAACTTGAATTAAGTATTGCTCATCGGCCAATACAAATGCATCAAATGTTTGTAAGTTGTTTTTTAGAGTGATTTTCTTTTCAATTAACACTTCTCTAAAATTATTTACAACCGATTGGGTAGTTTCTACTAAGTCGAGCGGCTCCAGTTTTACATTTAACTGATTAGATTCTATTGCCCGTACATCTAAGATTTTGGTAATCATATGATTCATTCTGCGCATAGAACGGCTTATAATATCAATTCCTTCTTGTTGATCTTCGGTAAGGCGTTCCCGTTTCATATTCACAAAATCTACCAAGCTGATACTCACAGAAAGTGGATTTCGTAAATCGTGAGCTATAATGCCTATAATATGATTTTTCTCTTTGTTAATCTGTACAAGCTCTTTGTTTTTCTCGGCAATTAAAGAATTTTGTTTTTGGATATTGAAATTAGCTTGCTGTAAATTCTCGGCTTGCTGTTCAATTTTTGCATTTTGAAAAGCTAATTTTCTATTGGCTCTTCTGGCAATTAGTAGGTTGGCAAAAATTAAAATTAGAATAATCGAAATTAAGATAATCCCGTTTCGGTAATACGATTTCTCGTTCGAGGCTTTATCAAGTTCCAATTCTTTTATCTCTTTATCAAGTTTGAGCAACTGAATGGTTCTTTCCTTTTCTTGCCTCTCAAGTTCTTGCTGTCTTAATTGCATCGACTGAATAACTTGATTTTGTTTTAGTTGAAGAATTTGTCGTTCCTTTTTCTCGCCGTTTAATTGCTGTTGTGCAAGTAGTAAATCTTGCATTGCTTTATCTTTTTGCAGTTGTTCATTGGCAATTGCAAAACTCTGAATTTCCCTGTCTGCTATTAAAAGTTCTAGCTCTTGCTCGCGGCTTTCTGCGGCAAACTCTAACTGAAGAATTGTTAAGCTATCTAGCTCTTGGTTTACAATGGTCTGCTCCGTTTTATTAATGATAAATTGCCGCTGATTTTCTCGCGATTGGCTCAAAATTTTCTCTTTCCTTTCGTTCAATTCTTCTTCTGAAAGGCTGTCTTGAGCTTTTACAAGTTTTTCGTAGTAACGCAGTGCCGAACGAAATTTCCTCAACTTCCTTAAAGAGAACACCAATGTTTCGTAGGTTTCTGAAAGAACTTTCAAGTCTTTATAAACCCGCATATTTTCTAGCGATTTGTAACAGTAGAATACAGAATTTTTGTAGTCAGTCAGCAATTTGTAGGTTCTTCCTACATGCAGGTAAGTTTTCGCAAGCCTTATAAAGTATTTTTCATTTTTGTCTTCTAAACTTTCGACCACATTTAGCACTACACTGTAGTATGCCAAAGCACTATTGAGGTACTCCGTATCTTCTTCTTTTTCGCCCCATTCTTCATAGATTAAACCTATTGAAGTCATTGCCTCAATGTATTGGTAAATCATTCTTTGCTCGTGTTCGGGTGTAGAAGCAGGTGCTGTTAAGTTAAGGTATTTTTGAAAATTCTCTAACGCCTTGGTGTATTGGTGATCTTCTTTATAGATAGAAGCTACTTTATGGAAGGCATTCATCATTCCTAGCGTGTCGTTTTTTAGCTGACTTATGCCCAAGATTTGTAACTGGTAACCTGCTGCTTGTTCGTAGCTTTTAATCTCCCTCCCAATTTCTGACATAATTTGGAGTATTTCTAGCATTTTTGGTTCATTTTGTTGTAGGGAGTACTCGTCGTACAATCGCTGGTAAAAAGTTATAGAATTTTCGTAGCTGCTAATTCTGTAATAAGTATCACTAATTTTTCTTGTGAGATTATTTAGCTCTTTTCTGGTAGAATGTTCTGAGAATATAGGGTAGCTTTTCAAATAATATTCTTGGGCTTTTTTGTCTAAATCCCAATCTTCATAGAGTTCTCCCATCTCTACGTAAAGCCGACCTAAAGTGTACGAAACAGGAAGTTGCTCGTATAGTTTTTTACTTTGGAGGTAATATTTAAGTGCTGAACCAGTTAAGTTCTTTTCTTTGCTCGCCCTTGCTAAAATAAGTGAAGCTTCTGCCTGAGGTTCGGTAAAAGCATAATTGCGCGCTATTTCCGAAGCTTTATTGGCATAAAAAATTGCCGAATCTATTTCTGTTTGCTCAAGGGCGTATCTTGCTTTTTCAATTAAAATAGCGACTGAGGTGGAGTCGTTGTTGGCAGATATGTAACCTCCACTAATGCCTATTAAGAAAAAAATTATTCCTATTGCTTTCGTTACACTGCTGTTATTCATAGCCGTTAGGTTAAAATTAAGTAATGTAATGTAAGGAAATGTGCTTTAAGGGAGAAAGGAAGACGGGGAAGAATTCAGCTAAATAAAAAAGAATGAATACAACAACATATTCATTCTTAGTAAGTTAAGTTAATCTTGAAAACGCAAGTAAATTATGCTTTTTTTACAGTAAAGTTAGTTAGCAAGTAACACACTTTCATATCTATAAGACTAAGGAGATGTATTTCTTAAATACATCGGGATTCAAAAATATGTATTTAATTCTAATTTCCATAGAAATCATGTATAAATTTTGAAGTCCTTCGCCAAATTTTGTTTTAAATAAAGCAACTATTTGATTATGAATATTTTTTCGCAAACGGTTGCAGGTAAAATTTAATATGCCAAAAATGAGAAAACTTAAATAGTTACAGGCTCAGCATTGCAAACTCTTTGGCAAAATAAGTAAGAATAACATCTGCCCCTGCCCTTCTTATAGAGAGTAAAACTTCATACATTATTTGGTCTCCATTGAGCCAACCTTTTTCAGTTGCGGCTTTTACCATTGCATACTCTCCGCTTACATTGTAGGCTGCTACTGGTAAATCCGAGTGTTGCTTTAGTAAACCGATGATATCTAAATAAGATAAAGCTGGCTTTACCATTAAAAAATCAGCACCTTCCTGCGTATCTAATGCTGCTTCTATAAGTGCTTCGCGAGAATTTGCAGGATTCATCTGATATGTTTTTTTATCGCCAGATTTTGGAGCAGAGCCTAGCGCATCTCTGAACGGGCCATAAAAAGCACTTGCATACTTCGCCGTGTACGACATAATTGAAACTTCTGTAAAACCATTATTATCCAGAACCCCTCTGATATAGCCTACTCTCCCGTCCATCATGTCGGAAGGGCCTATGATAGACGCTCCAGCTTGTGCCTGTGCCAATGCCATATTGCCAAGAACTTCAAGTGTTGGATCATTTAAGATTTTACCTTCTTGCACAATGCCGTCATGCCCATCTGAACTATAGGGATCCATGGCTACATCAGTCATAACGGTTGCCTCGGGCAACTCTTCACTTATTTTTCGGAGGGCTTTCAAATAAAGCCCTTCAGAATTATAACTTTCAGTCGCTAATTTATCTTTGTATCTATCTTCTAAACTAGGGAAAATCGCAAAAGTGTTTAAGCCCAACCTTAGGCAAGATTCAATTTCTTTTAAAAGTAAATCGGTAGAGTATCTGTAAATACCGGGCATAGAAGCTACCTCTACTTTTTTATTATCACCATCAATTAAAAATAACGGAAAAATGAGATGTTGTTTCCCAATAATTGTCTCTGCAACCATTTGGCGAATCGCCTCATTTTTTCTGTTTCTTCTCGGTCTTGAAAGCATCATATATTGCATAATTAAAATTTGTATTAAGTTTTTTAAAATTATCCTTACAAAGTAGTAACATTTATACTATATAATGTAGTTACTTATTTATACAAAACTAACAAGTCTTATGGGTGAACTAGAAATTGTTAAAGGTGATATTACAGATTTAGCGGTTGATGCCATTGTTAATGCAACCAATACCGCTTTACTGAGTGGAAGCGATGCCGGTGTAAACGGAGCGATTCATCGCAAAGGTGGCCCCGAAATAGCAGAAGCATGTAAAAGATTAAGAATTAAATTGGGGGAAGTAAAACCTGGCGATGCTGTAATTACTACCGCAGGAAATTTAAAAGCGAAGTATGTAATTCATGCTGTAGGTCCAGTTTGGAAAGAAGGAGAAAACCATGAGGATAATGTTTTGACCGATGCGTATTTAAGCAGTATGAGAGTTGCAGAAGAAAATGGTTTAAAAACCGTTGCCTTCCCCAACATTAGCACAGGTATTTATCAGTTCCCTAAGGAGGCAGCAGCCAAAGTTGCCATCGATGCCATTTACACTGGTTTAGTACGAAATATTGGTATTGAAAAGGTAATTATAGTATGTTATAATGATGAAAATTATAGCATTTATACAAAGCTTCTGGCAGAGATTTAGGATAGCTATCAGTAAAGTTATAAGAGCTGAGAAGCATTTTATCTCAGCTCTTTGAGTTTGATTAGTTTACATCCATCGGGGGACTTCCGTGAGTGGTAACTTTGCGTTGCTAGTTGCTTCAATGGTTGCCTTATCGATGTCCCAAATCCCGAAAGTGCATTTTTTTGAAATTACTTCTTGATATGTTTTAATAGATTCCGTCTTACCTTGGCTAGTTTTTTTTTACAATTAGCGAACGATTTCTTCTCCTTGCAAAGTCTTCACTGCCCTTCGTAAGAAATTTGGTAGAATTTTTCTGTGCGTTAAGTCTATCTTATTTCTATCTGCCAAGTCTCTCACTAATTCATCAAATTTTTCTTGGCCATAATGTGCTAATATCAACTTTTTCTTCTCTGGTTTATGAAAGTGGATATTCATTCCATAGGCATCGGCTTCGGGGTGAAACTGTGTACCAATCATCGTTTCTGAAAGCCGAATACCCGTAACCGCTCTATCAAAATCTACATGAGGCCGGTCTTTTTCCATACAAACAATAGAAGCACCTAGCTCCTTCATTTTTTGTGTATTAGGGTTTATTACTTGGTAATCTCTAAAATCGGCAACATGAAACGGGTTGGGCAATCCTTCGAAAACAGGGTCATCAACCCCTGCTAAAGTTTTTTCAACGAAGGTAATTCCAAAAGCCGTTGAGTGTCTTTTCTCAATATCTACAAATGCGAAAAACCGACACATTATCTGAAATGAATGGCATATAAAAAAGAAAAATTTAGGCGTATTGTTCTGATTTTGATTGTGGTTCCAAATTTTATCTATTAGCCTAAAATAAGCAGTTTCCCAAGCTGTTCCTTCATCTTCTAAAGGGCTGCCTGGGCCTCCGCTCGATATATAAATATCGAAACTATCATCGGGCACTTGCCCTTTATAACGCGCATCGAAAACTTCGTAATCGGTAGAGCCTATCACGGGGAAATAGCTGAACTTATCATCTAACATTTCTTTGATACACCGCATACCCTCATTAGGCACATTATTGTTTAAGTCGATTACTGCGGCTTTTATTTTTCTTTCGTTCATGGATTTTCAAACTGTTACTGCTTGCAAATTGTTAATTTTTCTGTTTCAGAATTGTACAGAAGCTACAAAGTTAACCTTAATCTAATAAAATGCTGAAAATTGCTCATACCGATATATATGCACACGCACTTCCAGAAGGACATCGCTTTCCCATGATTAAGTACGAGCTGCTCCCCGAACAACTACTTTATGAGGGAACAGTGAGCGAAAGAAACTTTTTTGAACCAAAAGAAGTAGACGAAAATTGGATTTTAGAAACACACGATGCAGCGTATTGGGAGAAACTAAACACACTCAACCTAAGTAGAAAAGAAGAAAGAAGAACGGGGTTTCCACTGTCTGAAAAGCTAGTAACCCGAGAACGAATTATTAACCAAGGTACCATCGATTGTGCCGGCTTTGCTCTACAATACGGAATTGCTATGAATATTGCAGGTGGCACACACCATGCTTATACCAACCGTGGCGAAGGGTTTTGCCTACTCAACGATATTGCCATGGCTTCTAAATACCTCTTAAAAACAGAAAAAGCGAAACAGATTCTCGTGGTAGATTTAGATGTTCATCAAGGAAACGGCACTGCTCAAATTTTCCAACACGACACTTCTGTTTTTACTTTCAGCATGCACGGAAAAAATAATTACCCGCTGCACAAAGAAAAATCAGATTTGGATATTCACTTACCCAATGGTGCAAATGATAGCTATTACCTGAACATTCTAAAGTTTCATCTTCCAAGGCTGATTGATAATATAGCCCCTGATTTTATTTTTTTTCAATCTGGCGTTGATGTACTAGAAACCGATAAATTGGGGAAATTGGGTATGAGCCTAAAAGGTTGCAAAGAA
>CAZFQW010000204.1:0-6586 GCA_964521225.1 uncultured Roseobacteraceae bacterium | reverse complement strand
AAAGAATGACCCATCCGAGGTCGGCACCTAAAATATCGGCAATGGCAATAGGCCCTGGCGTAGGCGGAATAAAACTGTGGGTAATTGCCAAGCCTGCCAACAAGGGAATGCCGTAAAACAAAAGCGACTTGCCCGTGCGCTTCTGTAAAGAATACACTAATGGGATTAAGATAATAAAGGCGACATCGAAAAATACGGGAATTGCCACAATGAACCCTGTGAGCATCATTGCCCAAGAAGCGTTTTTCTCGCCGAAAGATTTCAACAAGTAATTAGCGATGGCAGTAGCACCGCCCGATTGCTCTAAAATTGCCCCAAAAAGTGCCCCTAACCCCACTACCGTAGCCACAAAACCCAGCGTATTGCCCATGCCATTTTTTACCACCTCCACAATTTGAGAAGGGGGCATTCCCGCCAACAAACCTATGGCAATACTGGCAATTAAAAGAGAAAGAAATGCCTGAATTTTAAAGTATAAGATTAGAACCAGTAGTAAGGTTATCCCAATAAAAACTGCACCCATCAGTCCAAAATTCAAGGTTTCCATCTTAGTTATGTTGATTTGTAATAATCAAATCTATAATTTTTTCGGTGGACATTTTAATATCCACTACAAAAGCACCTTTCGGTTCTTCTAAAGTATCGAATTGCGTTTGTAGTAACTTAGCAGAAAAAAAATGCCCTTTTCTTTGCTGCATTCTTTCGGCAATTAGTTCAAACGAGCCTTTTAAATAAATCCATTTAATTTTTTCGGCAGGAACTTTCGATAGTGTATTTCGGTAGCTTTCTTTTAATGCTGAACATGCCAAAACTGCCCCTCCGCTTTCTTCCCATATTGCCATCTTATTGGCTAGAATCTCTAGCCAAGGTTGGCGGTCTTGGTCGTTTAATGGGTTTCCTCCTTGCATTTTTTCAATATTTGCTGGAGGATGAAAATCGTCGGCATCGTAAAAGGAGATAGCTAAGGCTTGTGCAAGTGCTTCGCCTACCGTACTTTTCCCACTGCCAGAAACCCCCATTATTATAAAAATCATAGTTAAAAAAATAAGTAATTAATCGTCTGATTTTAATTAGTGCCTACTGCCTTTCCAAGTGCCTCCGTATCTATAAAATGCTCCCTGTTGGTGTTCTTTAATGCACTCGGGACAAACAAAAATCCATTCTTTCCCTTTTTTGACCTGAATTCTATACATCACAGTATTTTTTTGATGGCAAGTAGGGCAAGTTTTGGTTTTCATTGAATTATTCGCCTTTCGCATTTTTTTGGTAATTAATAACAAGCCAAATGGTCATTATCGTAGAAACTAACATATAAATATAGTTGGTGATATATCTACTTTGGAAAAACGACTCAGTAAACAGGTTTAGGATTAGCTGCATCCTGCTTTCTTTACTTGAATCGGTTTGCAAAGTGTTACAAACTTTCCATAACGCACCGTTCCCAAATGTTTTTTAGCTTTTGTAAGCGAGTCTTTTTTTCTATTTTCAATAACTGAAAACAAAGATTAGATTCATCACTTGGTTCGATCGGAAAATATATACCTTCTTCTCCTATTTCAAAATAGGGTTTAGTGCAATTTAGGAGCTTAATCTCTCTCAACTTTTGAAAATCACTTGAAATTATACTTAAATATAAAACTTGATTATCGCTGGATGTTTCTCTTTTTGAGTCGCTAAATACAAAAAGCCACCTTCGCAGGTGGCTTTTATTACACTTAAATCGAACATAAAGAGTGCCTTGGGCATTTCAAACAAGAATAGCAACTCAATATGCTAAAGCAAAAAAATGTAGAATACAAAAATCAATTTAAATCTAACTCTTGCAATGAGTAAGTATATAAACACAAAATACTGATTATTATATAGTTATATTATTTTTTAGAATTTAATATACTCCCAAAACAAGACACAACTCTTATAATGGACTGAGTTACATATACATCAGCCCAGTATAATTTGGAAAAGCTTTGGGTCCCTATTAGCTTTACAGAATTACTTATCGAGAAAGGTGGAGGGACTGGGCCCTGCGATACCTTAGCAACCATCATCACACGACAGGTGCTAATTCCCTTTAGGTTGAGCAACAAATGCTGGATTCGAAAAAGATAAGTCAGAATGGGTTTCCCTCCTTCTTATCCCCTTCGTTTCAGCTTCTGAACTTTAATAATTAAACACTAGGTTTTAAAACCTTGCAATCATCGTATATCTATGAAAAAAGACATTCAGGAGGCAATAAAAGAGCGAATTTTAATTTTAGATGGCGCCATGGGCACCATGATTCAACGCCATCAATTAAAAGAAGAAGATTTTAGAGGAAAGCGTTTTAAAAACCATCCGTCAGATTTAAAGGGTAACAACGATTTACTTTCCATCACCCAACCTGAAATCATCAAAGATATTCACCGACAGTATTTAGAAGCAGGTGCCGATATTATTGAAACCAATACTTTTAGCAGCACGGCAGTTGCCATGGCCGATTACCAAATGGAGCCTTTGGTGTACGAACTTAACTACGCTTCTGCTAAAATTGCCAAAGAAGCCGTGGACGAATACATGGCGGCTAACCCCGGTAAAATTGGCTATGTGGCAGGTTCTATTGGGCCAACCAATCGTACCGCCTCCCTTTCCCCCGATGTAAACGACCCCGGTTTCAGGGCTGTAACCTTCAACGATTTGGTAGAAACTTACTACGAACAAGTAAGAGGACTAATTGCAGGAGGGGCAGATATTTTACTGGTTGAAACGGTTTTTGATACGCTCAATTGCAAGGCAGCACTTTTTGCCATTGAAAAATATTTTGAGGAAGACCCCGAACCCGAAGTAAATTTCCCCTTCTTGGGCATTCGTGGAAAAAAACGCCCTGTAATGGTTTCGGGAACAATTACCGACGCCAGCGGCAGAACGCTCTCAGGGCAAACTACTGAGGCTTTCTGGACTTCCATTTCGCATGCCAACCTGCTTAGCGTTGGACTAAATTGCGCCCTAGGGCCAGATCTTCTGAAACCCTATATTGAACGCCTCGGCAGAGTCGCAAATATCCCTGTAAGTGCGCACCCCAATGCAGGTTTACCCAACGAATTTGGGGGCTACGACCAATCCGCCGCAGAAATGTCTGCAATTTTAGAGGGCTTCGCCAAAGAAGGCTTGGTGAATATTGTTGGAGGCTGTTGCGGTACTACGCCCATGCACATTAAGGCAATTCAGGAAGTCGTGAGCCAATATCAACCCAAAAAAATAAAAGAAAAAGAGCGTTTTATGCAGCTAAGTGGCTTAGAGGCAGTTACCATCCGCCCCGAGTCGAACTTTGTGAATATTGGCGAGCGAACCAACGTTACAGGCTCACGCAAATTCTTGCGCCTCATTAAAGAAGAAAACTTCGATGAGGCACTTACCGTGGCGCTAGACCAAGTGGAGGGTGGTGCGCAAATCATTGACATTAATATGGACGAAGGAATGATTGATGGCGAAGAAAGTATGGTGAAGTTCCTAAATCTTATTGCTTCCGAACCCGATATTGCCAAAGTACCTATTATGATTGATTCTTCTAAATGGAACATTTTAGAGGCAGGCTTAAAAGTAGTGCAAGGCAAAGGAGTCGTTAATTCTATCAGTTTAAAAGAAGGAGAAGCAGCGTTTATTAGACAAGCCCGGTTGATTAAAAAATATGGTGCCGCAGTAGTGGTAATGGCTTTCGATGAAGATGGGCAAGCCGATTCTTACGAGCGACGCATTGAAATTTGTGCCCGCTCTTACCAAATCCTGACGGAACAGGTGGGATTTCCTCCGCAAGACATCATCTTCGACCCCAACGTATTCCCTGTTGCTACTGGCATGGACGAGCACAAAAACAATGCACTCGATTTCTTTAGAGCCACCAAATGGATTCGCGAAAACCTACCCCATGCCCATGTAAGTGGCGGGGTAAGTAATGTGTCGTTTTCGTTCCGAGGCAACGACGCCGTGAGAGAAGCCATGCACTCCGCGTTCTTGTATCATGGTATTAAAAATGGGATGGATATGGGCATTGTAAACCCCGCCATGATTGAAGTGTACGACAACATCTCCAAAGAATTATTAGAAAAGGTAGAAGATGTACTTTTGAACCGTAAAAACGATGCCACCGAACGCTTATTAGATTATGCGGAGCAGGTAAAAAATGCGGGCAAAACACGGGTGAAAGATACCGCCTGGCGGAACGAACCGGTAGAAAGCAGATTGAGCCATGCGCTTATCAAAGGCATTGTAGAATTTATTGAAGCCGATACCGAAGAAGCTTTTAAAAAATACGAACGCCCATTAAAAGTGATTGAAGGGCCCTTAATGGACGGGATGAACATTGTCGGCGATTTATTCGGGGAGGGGAAAATGTTTTTGCCGCAAGTAGTAAAAAGTGCTAGGGTAATGAAGAAGGCAGTCGCTTACTTGCTGCCGTACTTAGAAGCAGAAAAAGCAGCGAACAAAGACACTAGCCAAAACATAAAAGTACTTTTAGCCACCGTAAAAGGCGATGTACACGATATAGGGAAAAATATTGTGGGCGTGGTGCTCGCCTGTAACAATTTCGATATTATTGATTTAGGGGTGATGGTTCCCACCCATAAAATTATTGAAGCGGCAAAAGAACACTGCGTTGATATGATTGGCCTGAGCGGCTTAATTACCCCTTCGCTCGATGAAATGGTGTACGTTGCCCAAGAAATGGAGAAGCAGGGTTTAAAAGTCCCATTGCTAATTGGTGGGGCAACTACCTCGCGAATACATACTGCCGTAAAAATTGACCCTGCCTACAGTGGTGCAGTAATTCACGTACTCGATGCCTCGCGAAGCGTGCCGGTTGCCTCTGCCCTCACAAGCAAAGACACCAACTTGGTACAGCAAAAAGTAGCGGAGTACAAGGCAGAATACGAACAACTGCGAACCGACCACAAAAACCGAAAAAGCAATAAGGTCTATATCTCTTTAGAAGAAGCAAGGAAAAATAAAACGCAATTAGATTGGCAAACGACAAGCATTAAAAAACCTAGTTTTTTGGGCACAAAAGTATTTGAAGAATATAGCCTGAAAGAATTAAGAAAATATATTGATTGGACTCCTTTCTTTCAGTCGTGGGAGTTGGCAGGGCGTTTCCCAGGGATTTTAACAGATTCGATTGTAGGCAAAGAAGCCACAAAACTTTTTGAAGATGCCAACCAATTATTGGATAAACTGATTGCCGAAAAGAGCATCAAAGCAAAAGCGGTGATTGGTTTCTTCCCCGCCAATACGGTGCAAGAAGACGATATGGAATTGTATGATTTTGACGCAAACGGGCAAATAGATACCCAAGCAGTAAAAGCAAAACTTTTCAACCTCAGACAGCAAAATAAGAAGTCGGCAAAAACAACGAACTTCTGCCTTTCAGACTACATTGCCCCTAAAGAAACGGGCATGACCGATTACATTGGTGCCTTCGCTGTAACCACCGGAATTGGCGTGGAGGAACTTGCCAAGCACTACGAAGCCGACTACGACGACTACAACAGCATTATGGTAAAAGCCCTTGCCGACCGCCTTGCCGAAGCCTTTGCCGAAAGAATGCACGAAAGAGTTCGCAAAGAATTTTGGGGTTACGCCCCCGAAGAACAACTCGATAACGAAGCCCTCATCAAAGAAAAATACAAAGGCATTCGCCCGGCACCGGGCTACCCTGCCTGCCCCGACCACCTAGAAAAAGGAACGCTTTTCAAGCTTTTGAATGTAACGGAAAACATTGGAATATCTCTCACGGAAAGTTATGCCATGATGCCCGCATCTTCGGTAAGTGGGTGGTACTATGCCCACCCCGATGCCCGCTATTTTGGCTTAGGGAAAATTGAAAAAGACCAAATAGAAGACTACGCACAACGCAAAGGCTTAACCATTGAAGCAACCGAAAGATGGCTGGGCAGTGTTTTGGCATACGAGCCAAGCGAACAAAAAATTGTGGTGGAGTAATCAATCCTTAGTCGTTAAAAAACTCCCTTTGATTATCGTTTTGAACGTGGCGAAAAACCTGAAACAGTTGAGTGAATAAAGCCGCCAAGTTGTGCCGCCAATTCAAACAAACCCAAACCTACAAATTCAGCCAATAAGAAATTTTGAGTACCAATGCCCGGTTTTTTACCTTTAAAGGAGTTGGCAAATAGTTATCGGTATAAACCAAAAACAAATCGGAAACGGGTTTGAAACGCCATTGCAATCGGCTGTTGATGTTGATATTTTCTACCTGTTCGTTGTACTGAATGAAGGTAGTGAAGAACAGCTTATCGGTGAAGGTGAAATCTATTCTTGGGCCAATGAGCCAAAACTGAGCGTCGTTAAACTCGGCGGGGAAGTCGATATTAGAGTAGTTAAACGCCATGGCAATGCCTCCGTAGGGTTGGTAGCGGTAGTTCACACTTCCTTCTAAAATGTAGCCGGTTCCGTTGTAAAAACCGCCAAAAAAACCGCCAATATCAAAATTAAATACTTTTCGTGTGTCTGAGTTGTAATAGATGCCAACGTATTCCCAAGTATATTCTGTGCCTTCTCTCAACTCTTTTCCCCCCGTATTCGGAGGGTCGCAGTC
>CAZFQW010000203.1:0-6618 GCA_964521225.1 uncultured Roseobacteraceae bacterium | reverse complement strand
TTATTTTATGATAATTCGTTTTTAAGAAATTAAATTTTTAAACATGCTCTAAATTCAATCTTAAAAATGATTTTTAAGAGAAAAAAGACAACAGAGAATAAGTATAAATTTAAGAGCTTAAAAGTTTATGCTTCCGAAGAGTGGCTTGCCGAAGGCAAAAAAAAGTACCGACAGGTTTTTGAAAAATCTGAAACAGGGTACTTGTATGCGGAACTAGCGTTTTATAATAAATTTTTTGATAAAGCCGACTGGGAGCTAAATGTAAAGTTGATTTGCTACAGAATTACCCGAGAAGGGAAAGAGGTGATGTGCGATTTAAACTTGAATCAAAAAATTCACTCAGAAGAAAATACAGTTTACATACGGGAAGGATGGGGACATGAAGAAGCTGGATATTTTTGGAATAAAGGTGAATATATTTGGGAGGCATTTCTTGATAATGAGTTAGTAGGAACAAGTAAGTTTTATATTGAAGATGGCGGTAGTGTAACTTCTAAATACAATCCTTATTTTGAGTTAGTAGGCGTTCGCTTATTTGAAGGTGCAAACGATGGCGTAACAAAAAATGAGCGAGTATACTTAAAAGCATTTCAAGCCACAGAAACCCGTTATATATGGGTTGAATTTAAAATTGATAATATGCTTACCTTCGATTGGTACTGTGAGCTAAAATTCAATTTCTATAACATAACTGGCCAACTGAAAGGCTCAACCTCTGAGTTGCAATTAGTTGCTTCGAACGAAGAAGAAGTAAGAATTATTACTGGTTGGGGTTCGGACAATAAAGGGACTTGGTACGAAAATCAATACACGCTCGAAGTTGTTTTTATGGACCAGTTAATTGCCATAATTCCTTTTACGTGTGGTTTACAGCCCATAGAAGGGCAATGCCGCGTTTTAGTAGGCGACGAGTTAATTATAAACACAGCGCTAGAAGATGATGTACTTTCGCCTGAAAATTCAGAAGCAAATAAACCGAAAGAAACACTTGAAGGTGTAATGGAAGAGCTTACCAAACTGATTGGTTTAGAAGATATAAAAGATAAAATAAAAGACTATAGCCATTACTTAGAATTCTTAAAAATCAGGAAAGAGAAAGGCTTTGAAGAAAACGAAAAAATAAACCTACATGCTGTTTTTACAGGAAACCCCGGCACAGGTAAAACAACTGTCGCTAAACTTTTAGGAAGAGTATACCATCAGTTAGGCTTTTTAAGTATCGGTAATGTTGTAGAAGTAGGTAGGGCCGAATTAATAGGGCAATATATAGGGCAAACAGCCCCTAAAGTAAAAGAGATGATTGAAAGTGCTCGCGGTGGAGTACTATTTATAGACGAGGCGTACTCGCTAGTACGCGCTGAAAATGATGATAAGGATTACGGGCAAGAAGTAATAGAGGTATTAGTAAAGGAGATGTCAGATGGAGAAGGTGACATTGCTGTGTTTTTAGCAGGTTATCCGGAAGAGATGAAACTTGTTCTTGACTCTAACCCAGGGTTTAAATCTCGTTTTGGAACCACCTTCGGCTTCCCCGATTACTTGCCACAAGAATTGATGTCTATTGCTATTTCAACCGCAAAAAGCAAAGAAATTAACCTAGAGCCAGAGGCAATTGCGATTTTAGAACGCAAGCTCATTTCTGAATACAGAGATAGGGATAAATCGTTTGGGAATGCTCGCTTAGTTTGTGCTTGGATTGATGAGATAAAAATGAAAATGGGGCTTCGGATTATGAAAGAACCCAACCCGAAAGAGCTTTCTAAAGAGCAGTTAAGCACCGCCACAAAATTGGATTTAGAAAGTTTATTTGCCCCTTCTAAGAAAGGGAAACCTGTACTAGGTATCGACGAAGATGAACTTCAAATACACCTTATTGCACTCAACGAAATGGTAGGACTTCAAAAAGTGAAAAATGAAATACATGAGTTAATAAAACTCGTACGGTTTTACCTTGATACGCAGCAAGATATTTTAGGGCGTTTTTCGTTACATGCTGTTTTTAAAGGAAACCCCGGTACAGGCAAAACAATCATAGCAAGGCTGCTTGCAAAAATCTATAAATCGCTTGGTTTACTAGAAAAAGGGCACTTGGTAGAATGTACCCGAAAAGATTTAGTGGCAGGATACGTAGGACAAACCGCAGAAAAAACGCATAAACTCGTTGAAAAAGCTAAAGGAGGAATTTTATTTATAGATGAAGCCTACGCACTAGACGCACCGGGGCAACAGCAAGATTTTGGGAAAGAAGCAATTGAGGTAATCCTTCGAGAAATGGAAGACCATAGAGGAGAACTTGCCGTAATTGTAGCAGGATACACCAAAGAAATTGACTCGTTCATGAAAATGAACCCCGGGCTAAAATCACGTTTTGATAAAGTGCTGCTATTCGAAGATTTTTCGGACGAAGAACTCTACAAAATCACTTTCCACCTATTACAGCAGCATAAAATAACGCCTGACAGGCAGGCGGTTGTATTCATAAAATCTTATTTTTCGAGCCTGAAATCTGCCGAAAAAAGGTACTTTGGAAATGCCCGAGAGGTAAGGAGATTTGTGGAACAAGCGGTAAGAAACCAACATTTGAGGGTAAGTAGCCTCCCCGCTTCTGATAGAAACGAGGAGGTATTAAAAACGCTCTATTTAGTTGATATTCAAAATATTTCTGTAGAAGATAATAACCAGCGAGCAATAGGGTTTTCTCAGCCTTCGAGGTGAAACTGCAGAGGAACACTTACCTTATTTTCTTGTAGTGCCAGGCTTAAAACCTCTTTAGCATTAGCAACATAATGAATAGTCATGCTTTTCAGGTGCTGCTCATCTAGTTCTTCAACATCCTTTTTGTTTTTTGTGCTGAGGATTATCTCAGTAATTCCCGCTCTTCTAGCTGCCAATAGTTTTTCCTTAATACCGCCAACGGGCAAAACTCTCCCACTCAAAGTAATTTCGCCCGTCATTGCCACTTTAGGAACTACTTTTCTTTGTGTAAATACAGAGGCTAGTGATACCATTAAGGTGATTCCTGCCGAAGGGCCCTCTTTAGGAACCGCACCGGCGGGAACATGGACGTGCAAGTCGTATTGCTCGAATATTTTATGAGATATATTCAGCGACTCCGCCTGCGTTTTTAAATAAGATAGTGCTGTAGAAGCAGACTCTTTCATTACATCACCTAATTGCCCTGAGAGCGTGATTTTACCTTTCCCCCGGCTCAAACTCGATTCAATAGATAAAATTTCTCCTCCGGAGGGAGTCCAAGCTAAGCCGGTAACAATACCGGCAATGCCGTTTTGTTGATACATTTCTTTATCGAAAATGGGAGAACCTAAAATAGTTTCAACATCGTTAAGTTTTACTCTTGTAGGATATTCTTCCTCTAAAACAATATTTTTGGCAGCGTATCGGGCAATTGCACCAATTTTCCTTTCTAAATTTCTTACCCCCGACTCACGAGTATAACCTTCAATTACTTTCTTAATGGCTTTTACATCTATGGCGAGTTGGTTGTTCACTAAGCCGTGGTCTATCCGCTGTTTTGGAATTAAATGTTTTCTGGAGATTTCAACCTTTTCTTCTAATGAATAACCATTAATTTCAATAATTTCCATACGATCTAACAAAGCAGGGTGCAGGGTATCTAGCGAATTTGCCGTGGCTATAAATAAAATTTTAGAGAGGTCGTACTCGATTTCCAAATAGTTATCAACAAAAGTATTGTTTTGTTCGGGGTCTAGCACTTCGAGCAATGCCGAGGCAGGATTGCCTCTAAAATCGGAACTTATTTTATCAATTTCATCTAAAATAAATACAGGGTTAGAACTGCCTACTTTTTTTAGGTTATGAATGATTTTACCAGGCATTGCCCCAACATAGGTTTTCCTGTGTCCACGAATTTCTGCTTCGTCGCGCAGGCCCCCTAAAGAAACACGTATGTACTTTCTGCCTAGAGCTTCGGCGATTGATTTCCCCAAAGACGTTTTACCCACACCGGGAGGACCGTACAAACAAAGAATTGGGCCTTTTAAATCGTTTTTTAGTTTAAGAACCGCCAAGTATTCAATAATGCGTTCTTTTACTTTATCGAGCCCGTAATGGTCTTTGTTTAAAATTCGCTGTGCTTTTTTAAGGTCAAAATTATCTTTTGTAGAGATATTCCAGGGTAGTTCTATGAGCAGCTCACAGTAATTTAAATGGATAGGATATTCAGCAGAAGCAGGGTTCATGTGCTGCATTTTCTTCAGTTCTTTATAAAAATGTTCTGATACCTCTTTAGGCAAATCAAGATTTTCGGCTTTTAACTTTAAGGCTTCAATTTCTTGATCAGGCCCTTCCATTCCAAGTTCGTCTTGTAGCACCTTCATTTGTTGCCTTAAGAAGTAATCTCTCTGCTGTTGGTCGATATCAGAGTGAACCTTATTGTGAATTTCCTGCTTAATTTCGAGCAACTGAATTTCCTTCGACATCATTTTTAACAAGCGAGTCGCCTGTTCTCTCCCGTCGGTTAGCTCCAGTAACTCCTGTTTTTCGGGAACATCGGCATTAATGTTTGAAGACAAAAAGTGAGTAAGAAAGCTGGGATTTTCAATATTTTCTAACGCTAACTGAGCTTCTTGAGGAATCTCAGGATTTAGCTTCACAATTTTAAAAGCAGCATCTTTTAAAGATTCCATAAATGCCTTGCCTTCCTTTGAAGTTACTCTGGGGAAAGAATCTTCAATAAACTTTACTGTACTTATAAAGTAAGGGTCTTCGGTAACTATTTCCTCGATGTCAAATTTTTTCTTTCCTTGAATAATAATGGTTGTGTTGCCATCGGGCAGTACAATCATTTTTAATATTTTAGCAGCAGTACCTGTTTTGTATATTTCGTTTGGAGAGGGGTCGTCGTTATGGATAGATTTCTGAGCAACTACTCCTATAATTTTATCTGTTTTGTAGGCTTTCTTAATCAATTTTACAGACTTCTTCCTTCCAACAGTAATAGGGATGACAACCCCAGGAAATAGCACTGTATTTTTGAGAGGGAGTAAGGGGAGTGTCATATTTTTTTTTCCTTCGAAGTCTTCGTCTGAGTCATTAGAAGGAAAAATAGGGATAAGTTGTTGATCCGATTCGTAATCTGAAACGTCAGAAAGGTGTAATGTTTTATCTTTTGATGAATACATAAATATTCTGCGGGATTATAAAAGTTTATGGAAGCTCTCTTTCAATAGAAGGGCACTTCGTGGTTTATGAACACATTCTCTGTAAAAACTTGTTATTTATTTAAAGCAAATAGTTTTACGTTGAAAATACTGTGAATGACGAATAATTTTGCTTTTATCAACAAGAAACAAACACTTATTTTAGCGTTTAAACGAAATCATTCGGCTAAATTACAAAATGTACACTTTGAGAAAGCGTTCTACGAGAAAGAAAGGTTTATTTACATTTTTTTTAGAAAATTTATTTATCGAGGTCGGGAAAAAATGCGATTACGTAATTCTGTTATTACTAAATATTTATGGTGCCTTTGTATAACTATTGTAGTAAGTAGTAGCCTGTATGCTCAGCAAGCAGAAAAAGTTGAAAAACGACAGAGAAGAGGCGTAAAAAAAAATGACCTCATTATCCAAGACTTTATACCGACCGATACTACATCTATCTTAAAAAAGCCCAGTATCACCTTCCCCAATATTAATGTAATTCCTTATTACTACCAACCTGCACTGCTAGCACAGGTAAAAAGGTATAGAATGAACAAACAGTGGAAACCAATGTTTAACGTACTGTACAGATATGTAAATAACTTTGGGATAGAGAACTTTAAAGATATGAGCTTGATTTGGCAGCTTGCTCGCCTTTCTGAGCTTTTAGGGAAAGAAGACCTTACCAATGATTTGTACCGGCTAATTATAAAGCATCATAGAGGCGACTTGCAAGAAGCGTTGACTTACTACGACTCACTTACCCAGTTCGATAAAGATTTATATACCGATATAAGCTATTACTACCACATGGTAGAGCGCAGACGCTCGGTCGATACGCTCATTCCTCCCCAAGATGTGCTACTAAACATGGGCGATTTGGTGAACTCTGATTTTGATGACTATGCCGTAACCGTTACAGGTGCCAACGATAACGTCATTTACTTTTCTTCTAAAAGAAACCGAACGCCTTCTTCGGAAACCACTTTTGCAAACCCTAATACCATTCAGCCTTACAACGAAGATTTATTTCTATCT
Organism: uncultured Roseobacteraceae bacterium; assembly: GCA_964521225.1. Classification (GTDB taxonomy): domain Bacteria; phylum Bacteroidota; class Bacteroidia; order Cytophagales; family Flammeovirgaceae; genus CAYUJH01. The sequence continues at coordinate 397 of CAZFQW010000203.1, read as the reverse complement.
CAAAAAGACGAAATCGACGAATGGAGCGAAGCTACACCTATTTACTCATTAAACACTTCGTATAACGAGGGCTCGCCTTGCCAAAGTCCCGATGGTAATATATTAATTTTTGTGAGGTGTAATGATCCTAATGGCTTAGGCGATTGCGATTTATATGTTTCCAGAAAGTTAGCAAATGGCAATTGGGGTTTAGCTCAAAACTTAGGCCCTACCATTAACAGCCCCGCTTGGGACTCACACCCTGCGTTTTCTCTCACAGGCGATACGCTGTATTTTTCTTCTTCCAGAGAGGGAGGCTTCGGCGGAACAGACATCTACTACAGTATCCAAACAGAAAATAAGCAATGGAGTACACCCCTCAATATTGGTCCTCTAATTAATACAAGAGGCAAAGAAG
>CAZFQW010000202.1:0-6631 GCA_964521225.1 uncultured Roseobacteraceae bacterium | reverse complement strand
GTATAGGGGAGTTTTTTGACTACTCAACGATGAAGCGACTTGCGGATAGCTCTGACAACCTAGATTCGCTTTTGTTAGAAACAACTAATAATTTTAACAAAATCAATTATCACTTACGCCAACAGAAAAGAGAGCACCTTTCTATTTTGATATTGACAGGAGGTTGGGTTGAAGCGGTTTATTTAACATGTCTCGTACATGAGCAAAACAATAACCAGCTATTGAAAGAAAAAATTGGTGAACAAAAAATTGTATTAGACCAAATACTTCTTGTTTTAGATGTTTATAAGTCAAAACCAAACTTCAAGGGTTTAATCGATGATTTAACCGCGTTACAACAAGTCTACGACACAATAGAAATAGAAACTGTGTATGCTCAGCCCACTACCGAAGAGGGTCCTAACGGTCAGTTAATTGTGGTTGATAATACAACAAGTGAGGTAAAAGTCACTAATGCAGATGTCGAAACAATTACTAGTCTTACGAAATCAATTCGTAATAAAATGATTAGATAAATTTTCATATTTCGAACACTTCATTTATATTTTAAAATTCATTAGATATTACGGATAAAAATCCTTCCATATATGAAACGTATTTTAATAGTTATTTCAGCAGTAGCATTTTTTCTTTTAGCTCAGAACGCAAGTGCGCAATGTAATGCTGAACTTTACATCAATAGAGCTATGAAAGAACTTTCTCAAGGCTTTCAATTTTCCAAAAGTTATAGAATAGACTTCAGAGGAGGCACTAGAAAGAAGGTAGAATACACTTGTGTATTTAGCAAAGACACTAATTATCAAATTAATATTGTAAGTAAAGATGGAAGCGCGTATGGTCTTATTGGAACTCTTTACGACTCAAAAAGAAATAAAATTGTAACTAGTTACTACAATAATAAATTTATGCCCGGGTGGACATATAAATGTAGGGCAACTGGAATTTATTATTTGAGTTTTACCTATAAAGACTCTAAAAGTTTTTGCGGTGCCGCTGTCCTTGGATTTAGTAGATGACCTCAATGATAAAATGCATAAAAAAAGGGTATAATTGATTATACCCTTTTTTTATGCATTTTGATTTTTATAGATTAACTGCTTTAATTCTCACTTTTATCTTAAATCATTATGGAACATAAAGTTATTAATCTTTGGTCTGGTCCTAGAAATGTATCTACCGCTTTGATGTATTCTTTTGCGCAAAGAAACGATACTAAGGTAGTTGATGAACCCCTTTACGGCCATTATTTATACACGACCGATGTAAATCATCCGGGGCAAGAGCACTTTATACATAAAATAGAATTAAATGCCGAAAAAGCGATTAGGAATCAAATTTTAAAATATCACGGAAAACCTATCACTTTCATCAAAAATATGGCGCATCACTTAGATGGTGTTGATGATTCTTTTCTAAATTTAGTTGAAAATATATTTTTAATTAGGCATCCATCTCAAATGATTCCTTCATTAATTAACCAAATACCTAATCCAACAATTAGGGATGTTGCTCTTGAGCAGCAAACAGTGTTATACAAAAGATTGTCTCGTGAAAATAAAAAACCTATAATAATAGACTCAAAAGAGTTATTATTGAATCCCAAAAAAATCTTATCTACAGTATGCAACAGGCTATCAGTTCCCTTTAAAGATTCTATGCTCAGATGGAAGATGGGAGCTCTTCCCGAAGATGGTCCTTGGGCTCCTTATTGGTATCAAAATATACATCAATCGACTGGCTTCTCTCCTTATAAAAAAAAAGAGATAGAGCTACCCTCAAACCTTATAAACCTTCTAGAAGAAAGTATAATACATTACAACTTTTTATATGAATATGCTATTAAAACTCCATAAAAATAATGCAATTTTTTATAACTATTATTATATTTAAAATCCCAATATGAGAATAATGTTTAATATTAGGATAGTATAATACGTAAAATATGGTTTTATTTATCTAAATACTACGTTTTAATAATGGCACAACCTTCGCTAAGAGTAGTGTAGTCTGGCAAACGAGTTCAGATGGTTAAGTTTTTGAGTTTTAGTAGTGTGTTTTTAGATAAATTATTATTTATATTGAATAAAAATTTCAACATAAATCAATACTTATGGATTTAAAAACAATTACTGACAAAATTTACGACTTAAGTGCCTCTTATTTACCAAAGCTAGCCTTGGCTATTCTCACTTTAATTATCGGTTTTTGGATAATCGGTAAAATCGTAAAAGTAATAAAGAAAGTAATGGAAAAGAGAAATGTAGACTCTACGCTTCGCCCCTTTCTTTCAAGTATAGTAAGTGTGTTGCTTAAAATTATGCTCTTAATTAGTGTAGCAAGTATGGTTGGTATAGAAACCACCTCATTTATTGCCGTATTAGGAGCCGCGGGTTTGGCAATTGGCTTAGCCCTCCAAGGTAGTCTTGGTAACTTTGCTGGAGGTGTTCTTTTACTAATTTTTAGACCGTTTAAAGTGGGTGATTTTATTGAAACTCAAGGGTATTCAGGCACAGTGAATTCCGTACAGATTTTCAATACTATTCTCAAGACGCCAGATAATAAAACAATTATTTTAGCAAATGGTCCTGTAGCTGGTGGTTCAATAGTGAACTATTCAACTGAAGAAAAGAGAAGAGTGGATTTTACGTTTGGCATAGGGTACAGCGATGATATTGATAAAACTAAAGCTGCATTGATGAAGATTATCGCAAGCGATAGTAGAATAATTAGTGATCCAGCCGAACCATTTGTAGCAGTAAAGGAACTAGCGGATAGTTCTGTAAATTTTGTGGTTAGAGTTTGGTGTAAAGCTGGAGATTATTGGGGAATTTACTTCAATATGCAAGAAAATGTAAAGAAAACATTTGATGCCGAAAATATTAGTATACCGTTCCCACAAACAGACGTACACCTTTTTAAAGAGAATTAAGATAACAGTTCACAGATAATAGGAATAGAGATCGTTTAAAGGCGCCCCGCTATGCGGGGCGTTTTTGCTTTTTTTGAGGTTCTATAAAAAAGAATTATCTTCATTAGTTTTCAATTAAAAACTAATTCTTTCTTCAAAAAAATTATGGTAGAGCTATTATATGTCTGGGTTAACCACCATAAAAACCTACATCAACAGGGGTTTCATTTTTCCAATCAAATAAACTTCGATTTTAATTTAAATCAGCTAGAGATACAGGTAAATCCTAACGCGCTGTATATTCCAGCATTCTGGGGGAAGTCTATCAATAATATCACCTTAATTACTGGTGAGAATGGTGCTGGTAAAAGCACTATTATTCACTTTGTAAAAGAGCTATTTACGGCATCTTTATTTAAAAAATCTGATGAAGTAATAGTAGCCCTCAGAGTTGATAGCGAAATACAAATTCATTGCTATAAAGAAATGTGTGCGAATCTTAGAATTACAGGTTTGCTTGGTAATCGTTGTAGCCTTTACTCGTTCAATGAAATGGTAATGGGTGACGTAATTCGTTATAATATCCCCTTAGCTTTACAAGAATTAACCCCTCCTAATAAAATACCGTCAGTAATTTATTACAATCAGACTCTTACTCAAGAAGAACCTATTTACAGTGAAATTCCTGTAAATACTCAATTAGATATTTCTAGCAAGGCATTATTACAAACAGATATTTTTGATAGTTTTAGGGAAGAAGATGGCGATATACACGAGAGTGTTTACGTTACAGAGAAAATCCCTTCATTTGTATTTTCAATTCATCAGCAAAATGAGATTAGAAGGCAGCTTGCCTATATTTGTTTTGAACAACAACAAGAAGATAGTTTCGGATTAGATTTTACCCCTAAATTTTTAACAATATCTCCTCGATTTTATCATGCCGTTGAGGCTTTTAGCTTGGATAGAAAGGGGGAAGTAAGGGAGTTTTCGTTACCTAAGCTCGATTACCTTGCTACGCCAGATGAGTACCCTGATACTTTACAATATTTTGGTAAAGAAAATACAACACATCAGGAAGCTCTTCGCAATGGAATTTTCACTTCCTTATTTTTGAGTTGTTTTCATTATGCAACATTCAGAAAAAATATAGATACTTATACTGAAGAGCATATTTTAAAGCAATTAAATCTTTTTATAGACACTGATTTTGGTGTTCAACAAGAGGCAGAACTTCTGAAACTTTTTCAGCAAGAAAATATTCTGAATGAATCTTTAATTGAAGAAATTTATACAATTATTATCGGACTTACTGCAAACGTTTCGTCCATTGATAATACTGGAAGGTTTGATGTAGAGATAGGACCTGATACACAGCCTTACTTTGACCAATTATTCGACCTCATTAAAAAATATGAAGTATTTAGAATATTTGATTTTGGATGGCAAAATATAAGCAGTGGCGAAAATGCAATGCTCAACTTATTTGCAAGGTTCTATGATTTACAAAAAAATCCGTTGCTCACAGAAAACTTAATTATTTTCATAGAAAATGCTGAAAATGATTTCCACCCGCAATGGCAAAAGAAATATGTTTATTACTTAGTTAATTTTCTGCCAAAGATATTTAGCAAACAAAAGCTGCAAATTATCCTTAGTTCTCATTCCCCTTTTGTAGTCTCCGATTTCCCGAGCGACTCCATTATTTTTATGAAAAGAGATGCCCAAGGAAATGGATTAGTGATAGACTCGCGCCAAAATTTTAGCCCTACTTTAGCAGCCCCCTCGCATTTATTGCTTTTACAGGCCTTTGGGCTAGATAATAGTTTAATCGGTGAGTTTGCTTCCAAAAAAATAAACGATTTGATTCAGTACCTTAATAATGACACTATTATTGAAATGGACATCAGAACTGCCCAAAAATATATTGACCTTATTGGTGAGCCTCTCTTAAAAAAGCAGCTTCAGAAGCTCTTAGACAGTAAAAAAACAGGGGAAATGTGGGATAAAGTTGATAAGGTATATGAAGTCCAGCGAAAAATGATTCTACCGAAACAGGAAATAGAGGCGTTAAAAAAACGCATTGAAGAATTAGAAACCAAAGCAAGCTATGATTCCGATTCGAAGAAATAATTTACCTGTACTGGTTCAGAAACACTACGAAGCCTTGGAAAACTTTATTTCGCTCCCAAGCAACTCATTTTCTATTGAGGCATTAGACAGCGAGATACAAGCTGTTCTGCCAAGAGAAAACTTTGAGAGCGTTGTAAAGGCAAACCATCAAAAAATTGAAGCGATTGCCAGTTTCATAGGTAAAATTGGTACTTCTAAATTTGAAGTATTCAAAAAATTACACAATCTTCTAAAAGAAAAACAAGCTTTTTATTTGCTTGATGAGCACAACATAAAATCTTATTATCACTTCGGCAGTATGCTAGAAAGTTTACAAGTAGCTGTTTGCCCTTATACAAATCGGTTTTTCATTCAGAACTCAGTAAATAAAATTCCTCAATTCGACCCTTTTTATCCTCTAAATGAATACCCTTATCTGGGTCTATCTTTTTTAAACCTGATTCCTTGTAGCAAGGAAAGTATTCGGCAGAGAAGTGGTAAAAAATTGGGGGTAAGCCCTTACGATACTAGTTTCCCCTTCCAGGATATCAAGTTTGTTTTAAAGCTAAAAAAAGATAACTGGGTTTATAACCAAGATGCCGTTGAAATTGAACTAGATTTATCTTTGCTCGAAGAAGATGATAAAGAGGCTTTTTTGCGTAACCTAAACGTGTTTCAATTAAAAGAACTCTATCAATTAAATAAAAATGTGGTTTTAAATAAGATACAGCAATTTTATATTCATCCTCCCTCCTATCTCGACTCTCTTTTTATAACTTATGGGAATAAAGTTTTTCCTAGTCGCTCTGCGATGAACCCACAAGAAAGCAGAGGCTTTTCGCTTTTTGATGACGATTTAAAGCACCCGTTATCAAAATTAAATAAAGATATTTTTCAACTTATAAATGATTGACACCACCTATGAAAGTAAAATTTGCCTTGTTTTTAATGCTTTTAGTTTTTGCTACGAGTTGCGCGCCAAAATTATTCAACGAAAAGTGGACAGAAAAGAGAGCTCCCGATTCTTTTAAAGCACGATTTGAAACCACGAAAGGGAGTTTTGAAATAGAAGCCCAAAGGGAGTGGTCGCCGAAAGCAGTAGACAGACTTTATATGCTCGTAAAAACAGGGTTTTATACCGATATTGCTCTTTTTAGAGTTGTTGAAAACTTTGTAGTTCAGTTTGGAATCCATAATGATAGCCCGTTAAACCAGCATTGGCAGTCGTACAAAGTCCCCGACGAGCCTGTAATTACACCTAACGAAGAAGGCACTATCTCTTTTGCCAGAGGAGGACAGGAAAGTCGAAGTACTCAAATTTTTATCAACCTGAAAAACAATTCCCCTAGGCTCGACACCTTAGCGTATAGCGGGGTAGAGGGGTTTCCCGTAATTGCGAAAGTAATTAATGGAATGGAAGTAATTAAAACCTTTTATAGCGAGTATGGTGAAGCACCCGCTAAAGCACAAGGAGAAATTCAAGAACAGGGAAATACTTTCCTAAAAGAGAAATTCCCAAATTTAGACTATATCCAAAAAGCTTATATCATAAAATAATGAAAACACACAACTACTTTTTATTGATTCTATTTCTATGCCTTGCGAAGCTAG
>CAZFQW010000201.1:0-6684 GCA_964521225.1 uncultured Roseobacteraceae bacterium | reverse complement strand
GTTCGACTATAATTCGCGTGTTGGACCCACAGTAAATCCTCGTTTGGGAGCAGTAGTTCAGCCCACCGATAAAACAATTTTTAAAGCATTTTTTGGTTCGGCATTTTTGGCACCTTCCCCAGAAGTTACTTTTGAACACTACGGTTCTTTCATCCCCGATAGCAACAATGGCTACTTTTCTTTCTTTTGGCACTTACCTAACCCCGACTTACTCCCCATAAAATCAAGAAATGTTGAAATTGGTTTTGTGCACAAGTTTAGTAAGAAGCTCACGCTGAACTTCAACAGTTTTTACACGAGGTTGGTTAATCTTTACAACGTTCAGTTAGACTCTGCCAATAATCTTTACGATGGGCAGTTTTTAGGTTGGCCTGTGGCAGATATTGAAATCCCTATTAACGAGGGGACTCAAAATAATTATGGGGGCACTATTCAGCTCGATTTTAGAAACCAGACTCAAAATAGTAGCCTCTATGCCTATTTAGCATTAAGTTATATTGATGGGAAAGTGGATGAACTAGAAGATGGTAACTTCCGAGAAATAGGCATGATTTCCCCAATTATCTTTAAAGGAGGGGTTGACCTGAGCTGGAATACCTTTTCAATTGCTCCTAGGTTCATTTTTGTGAATAAACAACGATTACAATTTTTTGAAGCTGATAATATACACAGACAAACCTTGGATGGAAATGTTTTAGTAAATTTATTCGCTAGGAAAGAATTTTCTGATAAAACGGCTGTATTCCTAAAAGTACACAACTTATTAAACCAACGTTACAGAGGAAGCAACTCATTAGCCAATAAGAATGACCGATTGGTATTTTTTGGGGCTCCTCAACAACCCATACGCTTGTTTGCCGGAATACAAATCGATATATGAAAAATTATGTTTTCTGTAGTTTGCTACTTGTAAGTTTTCTTTTTTCTGCAACACCCACTTTGGGGCAAGCCACGTTACAGGCATTGCTCGATAGCTTAAAGGAGGTTACAGATGAACGTCAAATCAAGTTTCAAAAGCAGATTTCATTTTTATACCAAGAAGAAAAAGCATATCGCAAATCCTTAGAATATCTCGAAAATGCCCATCAGCTTGAACAAAAATATGCTATTCCTCAGAGTGAGCAACTTGTTACGCTACAGTCTATTGCTGCATTAGCAAAATATATAGAAGATTTTGAAAGGGCCATTAAAGCATATAAAACAGCGCTGAACCTAGTTAGTAGTAGCAAAGAATGGGAAAGTAAAGCTTCTATTTTACAAGAGCTTTCTGCCTTACATAAAAAGATGAATAGTTACCCACAAGCTATTGAATACGCTAAAGCACTCTTAGCGCTTTGTCAGGAGAAAACGCTAGTTTTATTAGAAGTAAAAACGAGGAATAACCTAGGTTATTTGTACAAGCAACTCAATCGGTTTGATAGTGCGCAACTACAACTGAATACAGCACTTACCCTTCTTTCCAATCCCAAAAATGATTTAAATAAAGCTACGATTTTAATAAACCAAGCGGTAATTTACTCGGCTCAACGAAAATACGAAGAGGCAGAAACACAGTTTAAAAGTGCCCTCCAACTTTACAATGAAACCAACGAATTCTCTAAACAGGCTGAAACGCTCAATTTTTTAGCGGCAAATGCGCTTATATCGAGCAAGTTAAAAGAAGCACTTGACTACGTAAATGCTGCGCTAGAGATAGCCCAAGAACAAAACGACAAGGAAATAACCGCAGATTGTTATTTGATACTTTCGGAAATTCAACAAGCCGACAAGAATTTTGAAGAGTCGAAGCTTTTTTTTGAAAAGTACCAGGAACTCAAAAGCCAGCTCGAAGAATTGGAAATGCGCAAGGGACAACTCCAACTCCAAAAAGAAATGGAAGTGGAGCGAAAGGAAAGTCAGCTAAAAGATTTGTTGGCAAAGCAATCGGGACAACAAATGGCACTCCGACAAGCAGCATTGGAACAAGAGAAAAAAGAAAAAGAAGTTGAACTTTTAAAAAAACAGCAAGACTTACAGGAAAGCCAACTAACCGCTGAAAAACTAGAAAAAGCACGTGTTGCCCAACAACTTGCCATTACCCAACAGATGTTAGCGGCAAGGCAACAACAACAAACGCTAGAAGCACTTCAAAAAGAAAAGAAAATTAATGAGCTAGCACTTATGCAAAAAGAACTGCAAGAAAAGGAAAGGTTGAAAGCCATTGAATTACTGGAGGCAGAAAAAGAATTACAAGACGAGCGGCTTAAAGCAGAAGAACAGAACTCTCGCTTTTTAACTTTTACGGGGATAGCCAGCTTAATTTTCATTGTCTTCATTTTATTTGCGTTGGTTCAGCGCAATAAATCGAACAAACTACTAAAAAAGCAGCAACAAGAAATTAGTGTTAAAAACGATGAGTTAACCTCTTCCGAGGAAGAACTTCGGCAAAAAATGGAAGAACTCAAGACAACACAAGATGCTATTGAAAAACAAAATATTGAGCTTGGTATAAAAAATAATATGATTACAGCAAGCATTCAGGCGGCAGTTACGATTCAAAATGCTATTCTTCCTAGTAAGCATAAGTTAAATGCCATTTTCCCCGATAACTTTATTATTTATAGGCCTAAAGACATAGTAAGTGGCGATTTCTTTTGGGTATTTGAAGATAGAGAAAAGAACATCAAAATTGCTTCTGTGGTTGACTGCACAGGGCATGGCGTACCGGGGGCGTTTATGTCGCTAGTGGGTGCCGATATTTTAAGTGATACTATTGAGATTAAAGGAGAGCGCAGCCCGGCCAAAATTCTAACTGCTTTAAATTATAACATTCGCAAAAAGTTGAACCAAGCTTCGGGAAAAAGTAATGAAGGGATGGATTTAGTGATTTGCGCTTTTGAAAAACAAACCAACGGAACGGTAAAAATGGACTTTGCTAGTGCGAAAGGCAAAATGTATTTGGTAATTGAAAATGAATTTCATGAGCTTAAAGGCGACCGAAAAGCAATTGGAGGCAAGTTTAGTGAAGACTACCTAACCTTTAGCAAGCAAACTGTGGTATTAAAGCCCGGAAGTATGCTTTATTTATTTAGTGATGGCTTTATAGACCAAGCCAACCGCAAAAGAAAAAGCTTTTCCTCTACAAAATTTAAAGCCCTGATCGCACAGCATTACAATAAACCTTTAGCTGAACAGAAGAAAATCTTTGAAGATGCCCTTGAACGCCACCAAGGAAAAGAAGTTCAGCGCGATGATATTACGGTATTAGGGTTAAAAATTTAGTTTTCCTAAAGCTATACCCCACATAAAAAAAACGTGTCAGGGTCAAAGAACCTGACACGTTTCAATAATGGCATTTGAGCAATAACCTATTTGGTTTTAATCGAATTGGAAAATTAAGTATTTGAGATAGGTGTACTGCGGTATTTAGTAAGGATATGAAACGGCTAGGGTTTGATTTGGCATTATGAATTTACGTAAGGTTATCCAAACAAATCAACATACATTTTGCTTCACCTTAATACAATTCCTTCCCTTTTCATTAACTTTGAGTTTGGTCGAAAATTAACTAAGAATACTGTGTCGCAACGAGCTACTAAACCCGTAAAACCTAACTTTTCTACTGCTACCGACGACGAACAAATCTCTATCTACGGAGCAAGAGAGCACAATCTTCGGAATATTGATGTTAAAATTCCCCGCAATAAATTGGTAGTCATCACGGGGATTAGTGGCAGTGGCAAGTCTTCACTCGCTTTTGATACCCTCTATGCCGAAGGGCAGCGGAGGTATATGGAAAGTTTTTCGGCCTATGCACGCTCTTTTATTGGGAATATGGAGCGCCCCGATGTCGATAAAATCGAGGGGTTAAGCCCTGTGATTTCCATTGAGCAAAAAACGACCTCGCGCAACCCACGTTCTACGGTGGGGACTACCACAGAAATTTACGACTTCATGCGACTGCTTTTTGCAAGGGCAGGGGAGGCGTTTTCGTATATCACGGGGGCTAAAATGGAGCGGCAGACGGAAGACCAAATCCTTACAACATTACTCGATAAACATAATAGCGAAAAAATGGTGTTGCTTGCCCCGGTGGTAAAAGGGCGTAAAGGGCATTACCGAGAGCTTTTTGTTCAGATTAGGAAAATGGGCTTTAACAAAGTGCGGGTAGACGGGGAAATTCTTGAGCTTGAACCTAAAATGCAGCTCGACCGCTATAAAGTGCATGATATTGAAATTGTGATTGACCGCCTAGTGGTAGAAGAAAAGAGCATGGAACGATTGACCAAATCGATGCAAACAGCCCTAAAGCACGGTAAGGGAATTATGATGGCATTTTTCCCTGACCGACCTGCCAACGATCAACTAAAGTTTTTTTCGAGGTTCTTAATGGATCCAATTTCGGGCATCGCTTACGATGAACCCTCTCCAAATATGTTTTCTTTCAACTCTCCTTACGGCATGTGCCAATCGTGTAAGGGGCTAGGGTACATCGAAGAAATTACCAAAGAAACAATCATCCCTAACGATACTTTGAGTATTAGCAGAGGGGCAATTGCCCCTTTGGGCGAGTACCGCGACATCTGGATTTTTAAGAAAATAGAGAGCCTCTTAAAACAATACAAACTTAGTCTTTCAACACCTATTAATAAATTACCTCAAGATGTACTCGATGTTATTTTGTATGGCGCCGACGGGAAGGTTAAAGTAGAGTCTGTAAAATATCCCGGAACTCACTGGGAAACCAATTTTGAGGGGATTGTTCCTTTTCTTGAGAAATACCAAGAAGGAAATGATAAAATTCAGAAATGGGTAGAAGAATTTACCACAAGAAGAGTTTGCCCGGAATGTAATGCTGACCGCCTTAAAAAAGAATCGCTTCATTTTAAGGTAGATGACCATAATATTGCTCAACTCGCAAAAAAAGATATTGGCGTTTTAGGGGAATGGTTTAACGATTTAGAAAGCAGACTATCGGACAGGCAACTGAGAATAGCGAGCGAAATCTTGAAAGAAATAAGAAAAAGAATCGTCTTTTTACAAGACGTAGGACTCGATTATTTAACACTCGATAGACCTCTAGGAACACTTTCCGGCGGAGAAGCGCAAAGAATTCGATTAGCTACGCAAATAGGAACACAGCTCGTAGGGGTGCTCTATATTTTAGATGAACCTAGCATTGGGCTGCACCAGCGCGACAATGTGAAGCTGATAAAATCATTACAAAACCTAAGAGATTTGGGCAACTCAGTAATTGTGGTAGAACACGACAAAGACATGATGCTGGAGTCTGACTATATTTTGGATATTGGCCCAGGGGCAGGAATTCACGGAGGGCAAGTGGTAGCACAAGGCGACCCAGCAACTTTTACACGCTCAAAAGGCAAAACAGCGAGCTACCTTAACGGAAGCATAGAAATTGATATTCCTGCTGAAAGAAGAAAAGGAAACGGAAATTTCCTCACGATTAAAGGAGCTACGGGGAATAATTTACAAAATGTATCGGTCGGTTTTCCTCTAGGCACCATGGTTTGTGTTACTGGCGTTTCGGGCAGTGGAAAATCGACCCTCATTCACGATACGCTGTACCCCATTTTAAACCAACACTTTTACAGAGCGCATAAAAAACCCCTCGATTTTAAAAAGGTAGAAGGCTTAGAGCATCTTGATAAAGTAATTGAGGTAGACCAATCGCCCATTGGCAGAACGCCTCGCTCTAATCCGGCCACTTACACGGGAATGTTCACCGAAATTCGCTCGCTGTTTTCAAACCTTCCCGAATCTAAAATAAGAGGTTACAAGCCCGGTAGGTTTTCTTTCAATGTAAAAGGAGGACGATGCGAAGACTGCCAAGGCGGAGGGAAAAAACTCATAGAAATGGATTTTTTACCCGATGTGTACGTTGATTGCGACACCTGCAAAGGCAAGCGATACAACCGAGAAACCTTAGAAGTAAGGTTTAAAGGGAAATCAATTTCGGATATATTGGAAATGACTATTGAGCAGGCGTTGGCATTTTTTGCCAATCAGCCCAAAATACTCCGCAAAGTACAGGCATTGTTTGAAGTAGGCTTGGGCTACATCACGCTAGGGCAACACGCTACCACGCTTTCCGGAGGCGAGGCACAAAGGGTAAAACTAGCTACCGAACTTTCTAAAAAAGACACCGGGAAAACATTTTATATTTTAGATGAACCGACTACCGGGCTGCATTTCCAAGACATAAGCCACTTGTTGGCTATTTTGCAACGCCTTGCCGATAAGGGGAACACCGTGCTAGTGATTGAACACAACCTCGATGTAATTAAAGTGGCAGACCACATTATAGATTTAGGGCCAGAAGGCGGTGCACAAGGAGGCTATATTGTAGTAGAAGGCACCCCAGAAGTGGTGGCTAAAAATGAGAAGAGCCATACGGGCAAATTCTTAAAAATGGAATTGGGGATGGTGTAAACAGATGCGTACAATCCATTAAAAAAACCGAAATACAAATATGCTAGAAATTCATGAAGAATCTTAATTGCTACCTACCATGCGCTTAACTCAAAAAGAAGCTGAAACTATTAGAAATAGTATTTTAGCTTTTGATTCCCATGCAGAAATATATCTTTTTGGCTCTAGGGTAAACGATTCGCTGAAAGGAGGAGACATTGACATTTTAATAATTTCTGAAACACTTTCTTTTAAGGATAAAATAAAAATTCT
>CAZFQW010000200.1:0-6695 GCA_964521225.1 uncultured Roseobacteraceae bacterium | reverse complement strand
TTTATCATCTTGTTTACACGTTTTTTCGTGTAAACCTATTTTAGGACGAGACAGAACCCCGAAAAGATAGCAGTGTCTTTGCGGGGTTCTTTTATTTTTAGGGAGTGAGACTGTTTCAACTTTTCTAGCGAAATGCGGGCAGATTGTCAGAAATGGCTGTGGCTAGGGGGGGGGAGCGCTGGAGATGATTTCTGACTAGATTTTTTTTCCTTCATTTTTTCATCATCGAAAAAGTAAGTCAGGGTTGAAGGGATAGACATTCCTTGGGATTTGAGGGGAGGGTTTTAAGTACTGACACGTTAAAAATTTAAATCAGTTCGGAGTAAAACCCTCAAATTTTTACCCTATCTGTATAAAAAGCCCTTCTTTCCTCAACTCAACAGGGTAAGTAATTGCCGCTGCTGACTTCTCGTTACTTTCCACCCCATCGAGCAAGCGGAAACGATAATGATGCAGCGGACACACCACCTCAGCATAATTATTCACAATCCCTTTGCTAAGAGGAGCACCACTATGAGGGCATGCATCTTTTAACGCATAAAAGGAGCTTCCCGAGCGAGCTACGCACAAGCGAATACCGGCAGCCTCTACCGTTACTGCTTTTTTATCGGCAATTGTTTTGAGTGCTTCGGTGTCCGAATCAAATAATTGAAACCATTCCATAAATAATAAAAAAATCAATGATTTTGGATGAAAAGTAATTTAGGTGTTATTTTTAGAATTATCATACAGCGCAAATTCATTAAAGCAAAAAAAATGACTGATAATAACGCTATGAGAGACGACTAATACGCATGAAATACAAGAGATAAATGGACGATAAAAATAAACAAAATGAAGATTCGGCAATGTGGTTTAAGGCAAGGCAAGAGAATACCCAAGCCTCTTACGAAACCTACCTTTCGCATTTCCCGCAAGGAATTTTCAGGGAAAGTGCCCTCACTGCTTTAGATAAGGCACTTATTGCTGCCGAAGACGAGTGTTGGGAAATGGCTATGCTCGAAGAAACCCCCGAGTCTATAGAAAATTACCTTAGCCAATACCCGCAAGGACGGTATGTAGATAAAGCCCAAAACCAACGCTTAGAAATAGAAAAGAACGATACAGAATTAGCTTTTTGGGAAGCATGCCATAAAGAGGGCTCAATGAAAGCCTATCAGAATTATCTTGAAAAATTCCCTAAAGGAAAACACAGCAACCAGGCAATTCAGTTGAAACAACAGTTGGAAAGAAAGGAAGAGGGAGAAGGATGGAAAAAAGCCACCCAAAAAGATAGCATAGAAGCCTACGAGGGTTTTATAAATAATTTTCCCAAAGGATTTTACCAGAAAGAAGCAAAAAAAGCACTAGCGGCAAGAAAGAAAATAGCGCAATTAAAAACTGCATTTTTTGAGGCTTACGCCGATGAGAAGCCCAATATGTTTAAAGATATAGAAACCCTATTAGTAGAATTCCCAGACGATTTTGCCGTGTACGATTTCCACAAAGAAGCGAAGGAAGCATTACAAGAATCTAGCGAAAATATTGCTCAAAAAGTAGAAGTAGAAGTAGGAATGCTTACAGAGAAAGTTCCCGCCTCAAAAATGCCAACTTCGTGGGTGCTTATTGCCATCTTAGCCATTGTTGTTCTAGGTTTGCTCTCCGCTTTAGTTTTTATGTAGCAAATCATCTGTATCTTTAGTACAAGATAAATATCGCTGATATTTCGCCTTGGCAATAACCAACACCAAACAAACTACTCAATATGGATAACATTTTTACTATCGACATTCACACCCATATTCTCCCTGAAACTTGGCCCAATTTACGAGACCGATATGGCTACGGAGGGTTCATCCGCCTTGAACATCATAAACCCTGCTGCGCTAGAATGATGATGGACAATCAGTTTTTTCGTGAAATTCAGCACAATTGTTGGGACCCCGAAGTGCGGGGGCAAGAGTGCAAGCAACACCAAGTTGATGTACAAGTACTTTCTACCGTTCCCGTTATGTTTAGTTATTGGGCGAGGCCTGATGATATTTACGATTTATCGCAAATCCTGAACAACCACATTGCTGGCATTGTACGAGATTTCCCCGACCGTTTTGTGGGCTTAGGAACCATCCCTATGCAAGCGCCCGATTTGGCCATTAAAGAACTAGAACGCTGCGTAAAAGAACTTGGCTTGGCAGGCGTACAAATTGGCTCGCACGTAAACGAATGGAATTTAGATGCGCCCGAACTCTTCCCTGTTTTTCAGGCGGCAGAAGAGCTAGGAGCTTCCATTTTTGTACACCCTTGGGATATGATGGGGCAAAAAAAAATGCCTAAATATTGGTTGCCTTGGTTGGTAGGAATGCCCGCAGAAACAAGCCTAGCCGTTTGCTCCATGATTTTTGGGGGAGTGTTTGAGCGCCTCCCAAATTTGCGAGTTGCCTTTGCCCACGGAGGGGGTTCTTTCCCCGCTACTATTGGCAGAATTCAACACGGGTTTGATGTCCGCCCCGATTTGTGTGCAGTAGATAGCGATGTAGACCCTCGCACATATCTGGGTAAATTCTATCTTGACTCTTTGGTACACGACCCGCAGGCACTCGATTATATTATCAATTTAATGGGAGAAGATAAAATTGCCTTAGGAACAGACTACCCATTCCCTTTAGGGGAACTTGAACCGGGGAAACTCATCCACTCAATGGATTATACATGGGAGCGAAAGGCGAAACTTTTGGGCGAAAATGCCCTCAATTGGCTAGGAATCCCCAAAAAACAGTTTGCCATTGCCTCTCGTTGGGATTCCTAGATTGTAATAAAAGTAATTCAAGTAACCAAGGCGATACAAGCAAAAGTCATATCGCCTTTATTCTCATTTAATCCATCGAAAAATAAAACCCTCCATTTGGAATTATCCCAGCAGGAATTTCGTCAATAATTCCTGCAACAGGATCAACAATAAATACGCTGCCATTGCTAGCAAAATCGTTCGCATCCGACACAAACAATAAGCCATCGACAGGGTTGTAGCCCAATCCGTAATAAAAACCTTGTAAAATGGTGTCGATGGTAATTTGCTCTCCTAAAGAAATACCAACGGCAAATACACTTCCTCCTTTCAAAAAGTAGAGGGTGTCGCCACGCTCGTTAATCACAAGGTCAGAGGCTGTATTATTAAAATCATTGAAAGGAAACTGCCCCGTAACCGACCGTGAGTTAGGGTCAATTTTATACAGTTCAGAACTACTAACCAAACCCGTAAAATCGCTGCGGAATTGCCCACCACAAAGCACCCAAATGTTCCCTTGTGCGTCTAACTGTAAGCTGTTCGGGTTCGCCCCTACTTCTATTTCTTTCACCACCGAATCGTTGCGAGTATCAATCACAAAAACACGGTTATCACTCCCAAAACCTCCTTTGCAAGCCACATAAACCTCATTGCCAACAAGCAGCATCCTCTCGGCACCACTTCCCACAGGAATCGTTTTTATCACCTGATTGGTACGTAAATCAACCACTTGTACATTCCCTTCTACACCGTTTGCGCCCCACTCTGTGATATAGGCTTTTTGCGGCGTTATGCCCAAAAAGTAGCGAGGCAGGGCGAGCCCTTCTATTACTCCAGTAGAAACAAAGCTGTCGTCAGAGGCAACCTCTACTTTACCGGCGTTGTTCACCACAGTGTAAATACTGTTTTCATAAACATTAACCGATTGCACAATATTGCCCAGCACACGGTTGTTGGCCCTTTCAAAAGCATTTTGCTCTACCGTTCCCGCAACGGGGTCGTAAAAAGTGATAGAACCCGAACCATTTTGAAACGGGCCTTCATTCGCAATAAGAATTCCCGAAGCATATTTACCTCTTTGGGGCTCAATAGGGATTACATCGTCCTTGGTATCACATGCAATAAAAAAGGTACTCGATAGTAAAATCGAGAGGTAGAAAAAAGCGAACTGTGTCGATTTTAATAGATTTTTTTTCATAAAAATAACTGATTTAATGGATTAAATTGAATGGAAAGAAAGCTGAACGCCCACAGTATAGCTTCGCCCCGGCATAGGTCGCCAAGCAATGATTTCGTATTGAGCGTTCCAAAGGTTATTCACCGAAAACCAGAGTTTACCGGCAATTTTTTTATAATTTATTTTCGAGTTGATATTTAACTGAGCGGTATGATATTGAGGAAGTACTCCCGAAAAATCTGTGGTTGTATATCTTTTGCCAGTGAGTTGATGTGAATAACTGAAATTAAAATTTTTATAATCGCTCCCAACATAAAAGCGATATTGGTTTTCGGGCGTGTACAAAATTGCCTGTTCTCCGTTTTCTTCTCCTCTATTAGAAACCTTCATTAACTGATAAATCGCTTTTCCCGTTACCTTCAGTTCGCCCAAGGCAAAGGCATATTTCCCAGAAAACTCTGCGCCTCTTACCCAAACCGATTTTAAGTTAGAGGGGGCCCAATATCCCCCTTCGGTAGGTTGCCACACAATTTGGTTGTCGAGGTTTTTATTGAACAATACGGCTTCAAAATAAGGCTGATTTTCTTTTTGTTGAAAAGAAGCGGTGAGTTCTTGCGCCCAACCAATTTCTGCTTTTAAACCAGGGTTGCCACCCGGTTGCCAAAATAAATCGTTGAAGGTAGGCAGGCGGAAACTTCTGTTTATCGAGCCTTTGAGCCGAAGCGCATCATTTACCTGCCAAACCGCCCCCACCGAAGGGATAAAAGGGGCAAAGGAGGTTACAGAGGTCCACTCTTGCCGAGCCGAAGCGAGCAATGTAAGCGCAGTATCATCGCTATTCCATTTTGCAGAAGTAGCCCATGCAAGTCGGTTGCGTTGCGGATTTTCCATTCCGTAATTATCGGTCTGCGCTTTTTCAAAAATGTGCTGTATTCCCGATAAAAATTGGAAATTACCGAAACTATTTGCCTCCCATTTTATTTCAGAGTTCCACTGATGCGACTTGCTGCCATCTGCTAAACCAATAGCGGGGTCTGCAAAAAATAAGTCATCTTGTAAGTACGCCGTTCTAATGGAAAATTGCTGTCTATTCAAATGTTTATTCCAAGAAAAAGAAAGTCTTAAACTCTCGTCGTTTTGGGAGGCAAAGCTTTCTTTAACGGTTAAAGAAGCAGGAATTTGCCTTTCGGCTTGTTGCCACCACAGCCCCAATTTAAAAGCCCCAATTGAGCCATTCAACTGCTGTTCAAAAGTTAGCCCCTGAGTTGATAGCGCCGCATTTTCTTGCCGTTCTTTTGGGTTACCAAATTGCGCTCTGTTGCGGTACAGAAAATTGTTGGTGGCTTGTTGGTTCCATAGTTTCAGTACGGTGTATTTTTTCCCATCGGAAAAGTGAACACCCACACCCTGCTGAAATTGTCCGAAGCTGCCTGTTTCGGCCCAAAGCATACTTTTAACGCCTTTTTGTGGTATTCTATTTTTTAGGTGGATGGCCCCGCCCATGGCGCCACTGCCCCATAATGCGCCATTTCCGCCATACTGAACATACACTGAATCGGTAAAAAACACAGGAAGTAACGCTAAATCGAGCGTTCCGTTCATGGGGCTTTGGAGGTTTACACCGTTCCAAAAAACGGCTGTATGTGCCGAACTCCCCCCTCGCAACGAAGTAGTAGCTAAACTGCCTAAGCCATAAGAGCGCACAAACAGAGAGGTCTGATAGGCTAACTGCTGCGCCAAACTCATTCCGGCACTAAGTTGTATTGCCACAGAGTCGGTAACATTTGCAGAGGCATAGGTAGTTAAACGGCTATTTTTTACTTCAATCTCGGAGAGAACAAATACGCTGTCGTACGTTGTTATTTTCTCTTCGGATTGAGCAATGCATTGTACAGAAAGTACCAAAAGAACTATACAACCAACAACCGCTCGATAAGTAAAATACTTCATGCCGTTTAACATTTAAGGGTTAAATGCCTTCGGCGAGCGTAAAAAAACGGTAAAACTGCGGAAAGGGAAGTCGAGGAACACTTCTACCCAAGCAAGGGAAAAGCAGAAGTATCCTATCTGTCCAATTGCTACAAGCTACCGTTCCGTTCCTTTTCACCGAAGGAGTAGAACGAAGATTACAGGCAGGTCTTCTGACTTACCAACCCAACAGTTGCCTTCCCATTTTTACAAACAGTGGCTAAAAGTAACTGAGGGCGTTCACTGGCATACAGCTGCGGGAACAGTTCAGGATTTTCACCCAATTCCCTTTTAATCTCTAAAGAGGTTATCTAACCTCCTTGAAGAACCCATATTCTTACGGGCGCAAAGGTGTGAAAAAAAAATGAGAGTGCAATTTTTTGTAGGAAGATAATAAAAGTCGGGTTTTTGTATCTTCTCCTGTATTTTAGCCCCAATAAGTTCGGAGTAAGCTTTTGGATTCTTAAAAAATATTTTGGAACGAAATTGCTCAACCGAAGCAAAAAAGAAAAACCAGAAGTTTTTCTTCACGCTACTGCTGTAATTTACATACACCACATCTTTCCCCGAAAAGCCATGAGGGGGTTGGCTATTTCATCACCATATCCCCACCTACAGGACAATGTTAAAGTTAAGGAGATTATAGGAAAGACTGGCGACAATTCAATAAGTAAAAAAATTACAAGAAAAATGGACGATATTTTTAATGAAGAGTATTCTTTTTTAAGTGCTAATTAGGCAGTATTTAGAATTCCGTGTATAAGAATTTAGAAGAGCAAGGGAGTT
>CAZFQW010000199.1:0-6786 GCA_964521225.1 uncultured Roseobacteraceae bacterium | reverse complement strand
GAGCCTCCTTTGCCTTTAGAGCAGCCTGTTGATTTACCGTAAAGCTCGGCCATAATTGCATTGGGGCTAGTTCCTAAGGCTAAAGGTTGGCCGTGATCTCTATAAGCTGTAATCCATTTATCGTCTTTATTTAATGCAGAGACTGCACCAGATGCACAAGCTTCTTGCCCTATATAAAGATGACAAAACCCCCTAATCTTCTGCTGCCCATACAACTGACCCGCTTTTTCTTCGAATCGGCGAATGAGCAACATGTTTTCGTACCAAAATAGGTATGTTTCTTTTGAAAATTTCTTGGTTTCCTTTTCTTGAGTTACCATGTGTATCCGTATTTTAATGTATAGAGAAATTTATCCCTTAATCATTTAATGATTTTGTTCTTTAACAGAAAGAATCCAAAGATAAACAAAATCGCTTCAACTATAATGGCAAATTATAGAATGATTGATGCATATAATAACTTTTTTTCATTTCTTTAATTACTAATTTAGTGGTCTCTCAAAGCAATAAATGCACTAAAACACATAATAAATGAATTTACAAAAAAAGCAGGAAAACCTCGATTTACTTAAAGAAAATAACGGAAAAGCAGAGTTAGGTGGAGGAGAAAATCGGATAGAATCGCAACACAAAAAGGGTAAATTAACAGCAAGAGAACGCATTGAGCTTTTAATTGATGAAGGCTCGTTCCAAGAAGTTGGAAAATTTGTGCGCCATCGTTGTACTGATTTCGGAATGGAAGATGAATGGTATTTAGGCGATGGTGTAGTAACGGGTTATGGAACGGTGAATGGTAGGCTCGTTTACGTGTTCTCACAAGATTTTACCGTTTTTGGCGGCTCACTTTCAGAGTCGCATGCTGAAAAAATTTGTAAAATAATGGATTTTGCGATGAAAAATGGCGCTCCTGTAATTGGCTTAAACGACTCTGGTGGAGCCAGAATACAAGAGGGCGTAAAATCGCTAGGAGGCTATGCCGATATTTTTTACAAAAATACCTTGGCATCAGGGGTAATTCCTCAAATTTCGGCAATTATGGGGCCTTGTGCAGGGGGAGCAGTATACTCTCCGGCAATTACAGATTTTATCATGATGGTAGAAAACACCTCTTATATGTTTGTAACAGGGCCAAATGTGGTGAAAACTGTAACGCACGAAGAGGTTTCTGCCGAAGACCTAGGAGGAGCAAGTGCACATAGTGTTAAGAGTGGGGTTACCCATTTTTCTTGTGCTAACGAAGCTACATGTATAGAAGATATTAAGCGTTTATTGAGTTATATCCCTCAGAATTGCGAAGAAAACGCACCGAAATATCCTTATGAGCCATCTGATGAAGTGAGAAAAAAGCTGAATGATATTGTTCCGGAAAATCCGAATCAGCCATACGATATGCGAGAAGTTATCGAAGAAGTAGCTGACACAGATTCGTTTTTTGAGGTGCATAAAGATTTTGCAGAAAATATTGTAGTAGGCTTTGCCAGAATAGGCGGGCGTTCCATAGGAATTGTGGGCAACCAGCCAGCCGTTTTAGCAGGGGTACTCGATAATAACTCAAGCAATAAAGCCGCGCGTTTTGTTCGCTTTTGCGATGCCTTCAATGTGCCACTTTTAGTATTGGTAGATGTTCCTGGTTTTTTACCGGGCACAGATCAAGAGTGGAACGGCATTATTAAAAATGGAGCAAAACTCTTATACGCTTTCTGCGAGGCAACTGTACCAAGAGTTACAGTAATTACAAGAAAAGCGTATGGGGGGGCTTACGATGTAATGAATTCAAAACACATTGGCGCCGATTTAAATTTTGCCTGGCCTTCTGCCGAAATTGCGGTGATGGGTGCACAAGGAGCCGCAGAAATCATCTTTAAAAGAGAAATAAAACAAGCAGATAATCCTGCGGAGAAATTAAAAGAAAAGGTAGATGAATATACCTTGAAATTTGCAAACCCTTACCGAGCGGCTTACAGAGGATTTATCGATGAAATTATTATTCCTGAAAACACTCGTAAAAAATTAATCTCAGCATTTAATATGTTAGAAAACAAGGTAGATACCCTTCCAAAAAAGAAACATGGTAACGTACCGCTTTAAGTAGTTTTAAATTCTTTACTAGAAACGCTTTCAGAATATAAATTTTTGAAAGCGTTTTTTTATTGTAGATATTATTTAAGAACTTGAAATCGGCATTGTTTACCCCTATTATTATTATGAAACTCAAACCATTATTAACCACTGTCTTTTCTTGCTTGCTTTTCTTTTTTTCTTATGCACAAGATGCTGAAATAGATAGTTTAAAATCTAGACTTAACGTTTTAGGTTTACACGATACCATAAGAGTAGCATTGCTGAACGAGTTATGTTGGCAGAATCGTGATAGAGACTTTAATGAAGCAATGAAATACGGGAAAGAAGCCCAAGAACTCTCGCAAACCCTTAACGATACTTACAATGAGGCTAAGAGTTATAATTTCATTGGAGTGATTTATAGGAACATGGGCGATTATGCCCGTTCAATGCAAGATTTCTTTAAAGCACTTGAGCTTTCAGAAAAACATAAGATTACGGAACAATTAGGGTATGCTTATAATAACATAGGCGATATATATAAGTTTCAGCGGCAGTATACAGAATCCTTAAACTATACCCAAAAAGCAGTCGATATTTTTAGAGAGACGAATAACTTGAGAGGGATGGCTTATGGGTACATACGCATGGGAGAGGTTTATCAAGAAATTCAACAGCTCGACAGTGCGTTGGCTATATACCAAATCTCTTTAGAAATTAGAGAAAAGTTAGGAAGTATTAATCAAATTAGTTCTTCTTTGGATCGAATCGGAGAGGTGTATCAGGCGCAGGGCAAATACGAAGAAGCTTTGGATTATTATAACCGGTCGCTCAAAATTTCCAAGGAAATAAATAATCAGAAAAGAATTTCAGACACAAAGTCGAGCATTGGAGAAACCTATTCAGAAATGGGAGACTTTGAAAAAGCAGTATTTTTTGCAACGCAGGGGCTCGCTATTGCCGAAGAAATTGGAGCAAAAGAATATGTTGAAAAAGCATCGCTCACACTTTCAGCAATTTTTGCGAACACTAAAAATTATCAAAAAGCTTACGAATATCAGGTGCAGTACGCCAAAATTAAAGATGAGCTAGTAGACGAAGAAATGGGGCGCCAAATCAGAGGGCTTAGAACGCAGTACGACCTCCAAAAAGCACAAACTACACTAAAGCTTAACCAAAAAAACGAGCAAATTAGCAGGCTAATTATTTATGCTCTTTTGTTGTTTGCAGCTTTAATCCTTTCAGTCGCCATTTTATTGGGTATCAACAGAAAAAAAAATATCATTATCAACAAAAAACTTCAGGGGCAAAATGTAGAAGTTTCTAAGAACAATTTAGCACTTTCTATTTCGCAAGAAAAACTCAAGAAACAGGCAAAAGAATTAACTACTACAAACGAGAACCTACAATTGGCGATGATTGAATTAAAAAATACCCAACACCAACTCGTATTATCAGAGAAAATGGCAGTGCTTGGGCAGTTAATTGCCGGTGTAGCGCACGAATTAAATACGCCGCTAGGGGCTATTCAATCTTCGGCTTCTTCTACTTCAAAATTTGTCAATTCTTTCCTTCAAGATTTACCTACGTTCTTTAGAAATCTGAACCAAAGTGAAGAAGAGATATTTAGCCAGTTAATTCAACAAGCATTAAAAAAAGACATCAATATGCCAGCAAAAGAAGATCGGCAAATAAGTAGGCAATTGAGAAAAACGCTCAAAGAAGAGTACGAAATCGAACGCGCATTTCCAATTGCTGCACTTCTTACCGACTTAGGCGTGAGTGCAATAGAACCAGAATATTTACCCATTATTAAAAGCCAAAGAGGAGAAGAATTTCTTACGGTAGCTAATAAGCTGAGTTTACTTACCAGAAATATTAAAAATATTCAGATATCGACCGACAAAGCAGCACAAATTGTAATTGCACTTAAAAATTATGCAAGAGTAGACCAATCGAAAGACCGCCAAAGAATTAACCTAAAAGAAAATATTGAGAATGTATTAACAATTCATCATAGCAGCTTAAAGTATGGTATTACGCTCATTAAAAAATATGAATACGAAGGCGAAATTATGGCTTGGGGGCAAGAACTTGGGCAAGTGTGGACCAACCTGCTTCAAAATGCTATGCAGGCAATGGGGGGAAAGGGAGAAATTAATATCACTATTCAAAAAATAGAAGAGCAGGTAAAAGTAGCCATTTCCGATAACGGGCCGGGCATCCCCAAGGATATTCAGCAAAAAGTGTTTGACGTATTTTTTACCACAAAATTGGCAGGAGAGGGCACAGGCTTAGGGCTCGATATTGTAAGGAAAATTGTTGAAAAACACGAAGGTAAAATCTACTTTGATTCTCAAGAGGGGGTAGGTACCACATTTTTTGTAGAGCTACCTATTAGCCCAAGTAAAGAGAATGAAAGCGTTCCTGTTTTGTAAACACTTTTATGTTCTACTTTTTAGTCTATTTGCATTGAAATCTTTTTATTTATCCTAGATACGCCCTCAACAAAGTCGAGAATTGGCGTTCCGTTTTCCAACATTTCTAAAACCCTTAGTTTATTGAGCTGAAACACAGGTTGAGGGAAAACGGCAAATAAATTATTGTTTAGATACAACTCTTCCATGTGATGTATTTTAGATAGGTTTTGGGGCAGCTCGCTAATATAATTGCCCGATAAGTTCAATACTCTTAGGTTTTCCATTTGAAGAATTTCTTCCGGAAATTGGGTAAGCCCTTGGTAACTTAAATCTAAATGATACACATTGGAAGGGTACTGCATTGCTGTTTCAAGGCTTGTAAAAACAGTAGGCAGCAGCGAGTTGCTATTATTTTGGGCATGCACCAAACCAGTCGATACACCTAAAGCTGCCAAAAGCAGGAATGTTGAGATATTCTTGGACATGATTATAAGGATTTTAGTAATTTGTGTTTAAAGTTATTTGCAATATTAATATTTATTTACATTTATTAAACTATCCTTATAATACTTTTATAGTCTATTTCTTACATGAATCGTCAACTCACACAAAACGCTCATTCTGAATGGTTTTTACAGCCCAATTGCTATTGTATTGTCTTTTGTGAAAAGACGCTAACCATGAAAGCAATTAGTGAAAACTTTCAGCAAATTTTAGATGCTGACGCTGCGCTATATTTAAATAAAGTGCTTAAAAGTATTTTTCAAGAAAATGAAATTGAAGCATTTCTTCGGGCTACCAAAAATTTAAAAGAAGGGGAAATGCACCTACTCAACTTGGCAACAAGCAATACTTGGGGAGGTTATAATATCTACATTTCTACAATAGCTGAGCATTACTTATTAGAATTTGAAAAAAAAAGCACTCAAGCCGCCAAAGAAAATCAACTTAGAAATACCTTAGCACAAATAGAACAACTGAAAAATGAACCGCAGTGCATTCATGATTTACTAGCGAATATCGGTAGAAATGTAAATGCAGATAGAACCCTATATTTAAGGTTCGATTTAAAAGGCAATGCCGATACTGTCGATGAATACACCAAGGAGGGTACTCTGCCTTATTTTAAGGGGTTGAAAATACCTAAAAATGACTTTCCTTGGTATTTGAAGCTTTTACTAAGTACTCAGCGGCTACATTTCACGCAGCACTGCTTATTGAACCCTGTAAAAATACTGACGGTTTCAACTTTCAACTTTAGTTTCGAAAAAACTGCTTCGCAGAGTTTATCAAAATATCATTTAAATTATTTAAAATCTCTTGGTTTAAAAAGCTGCATTTATTTGCCTATTTATTTCGATAATAATTTATGGGGAAGCTTAGTTTTTTTCTTTAATAAAGAAAAAATACTTCCTTCTTCTGAAAGGAATTATTTAGAAATTATAAGTTCGTTTCTTGGGCATAAAGTAAATATTTTGGTAGAAAAACAAAAGGCCATCAATCGCAACGGTAGAAGTAGAATTGAAAATGCGATTTTAAAAAAAATAGTTGAAGAAAATTATTTTCTTGATGCTTTTAAAGAAACAGAAAACGAGTTATTAAAAATAGCCAATGCTATCGGAATGGTGGTAATCTATGAAGATGATATACATTTTTTTGGGAACACACCCAGTAAAGATAAAATAAATAGGTTGCAGTCGTGGGTGTTTGAAAAAGCCCCAAAAGATATTTACTACACAGAGAGTTTAGCCAGTGATTTTTCTGCTTTTTTACCTATAAAAAAAGATTTTTGTGGCTTATTAGCAGTTCCTCTTTCTAACCTTAAACCCTATTATACTAACCTTAAACCCTATTATATTTTTTGGTTTAGACCCGAGGTGAATAAGGTTTTAAAATGGTCCGGAAACCCCAATAGGAATGCTCAAAACGACGATGAAGAACTTCCTACCTTTGTTTATGAAAGTTCTTCTAATTGGAAAATGGTTTTTGCAGGGAAGTCTAAGCCATGGAAAAAATCTACAATCAATGCTATTTTAAATATTCAGAATATAACTTTAAAATCACTTAAAAATCGGAGAGATATAATCTATAAACAACTGGCAAAAGAACAAATTATTTACAAGAACTCACCTGAATTACTTCTAATTTTTAAAGAAGATTTTTCAATTAAAATTGAAATTTGACCTATCACATTATCTTTCTCTAAATAAGTACTTTCAATCATTATAGACATGAATATTGCTGTTTTATTTAAGTTTCTCATTTTCCTTTTTTTTTCATCTACATTACAATGGAAAATAATGCG
>CAZFQW010000198.1:0-6796 GCA_964521225.1 uncultured Roseobacteraceae bacterium | reverse complement strand
ACTAAAGGAGGCTTGCGAAGCGTTAAATAACATTAATACGTTAGCGCTTTAGTAATCGTATAACCTTGCAGACCTATAAGGTTTTAAAAACCTTATAGGTTTACTTTTTTATATGAAAGGTTTAATAGACTTTGTTCCTGATATCTATTATCATCTTGTGAATCATGCAGCTGGAAGTGAGCTGCTTTTCCGTAATGAAGAGAATTACAACTTTTTCCTCAAAAGATATTCTCATTATATGCCTTCTGTCTGTAGTACAGTAGCTTATTGTTTAATGCCTAATCATATACATATCCTCGTTAGAATACATTCAGAAAGAACGCTACAAAAACACCCAAAATATAAAGGCAACTTACATAAACTGGTAATGCAAGAATGGAGTAATTTGCTAAACTCTTATGCAAAATCGTACAACAAAGTTTTTAATAGGAAGGGCGCTTTATGGATTGATTATACTAAACGGTTTGTAATAGAATCTGAGGTATATCTTACAAATACCATCAACTACATTCATCAAAATCCTGTAAAGCATGGTTTCGTTGAATCCCTAGAAGACTGGCAACATAGTTCGTTCAATAGCTTAATTTCTAGTAAAAAACTCGCCTCGAAAGAGAAATGGTATTTGATTGGTTTGGTAGCAAAAAGGCTTTTATTGAGTTTCATAAGCTAAACACCTCTTCACTTATTGAAGATTGGGAATATTGAACCAATAAGATTTTGAAAATATAGTGAGTAACAAATAAATATGAACAGCTATAAAAACTTAAAACTCACAAGTAAGGCGTTGCCTTTTTTGTTGATCTTAAATGCAGTAGTCATTGGGTTAGCTTGTATTTATGTATTGATTACCAATCACAATATTTTCAATATCTCTGTATCAATTCTACTGTTTTGACCCCTATAAAACAAGCTAGACAATTTGCGGCTAACTTTGTAAAAAGTAATTCTGAGATAATTACAAAAACGGGGGCATCTTAAAAGTATCATTAATTATACATATTGGTTATTATATCAACCAGTTCAATGAAAAGTTCATAGAATATGAATTCCCGATTGAAGGAGAAGAAAATAATTGTAATGCCCTACTAAAAATCAAAAAGCTAGGAAAAAACTCATGGGAAGTCACTAACCTAGAAATCACTCCTTACAGAACCCAAATAGAAGTTGAAGAGTAAACACTTCTTACGGTTTATCTTTCTCTCATTTAACTATTCAAGTACATTTGTAAGAGATTAAACTATAAGGTGATGCTTCACAAAAACATAATAATTGGTGCAGGCCCAGCAGGTTTAGCCATTGCAGGGCGGTTGAAAAATGTAGGCGAAGATTTTATCATTCTCGAAGCCTCAAAAAATGTGGGTAACAGTTGGCGAAATCACTACAACCGACTGCATTTACATACAGTAAAGAAATATTCGCACCTTCCCCATTTGCCTTTTAAAGAAGAACTTCCTCAGTATGTTTCTAAGAACGACTTTGTAAAATATTTGGAAGGGTATATTGCCCATTTTGGAATTGAACCGATGTATGAGCATCCTGTAAAAAGCATTGAGAAGCCAACTGAAGGGTGGAAAGTAATAACTCCTAAAGGAGCGTTTCACACTGAAAACGTAATTGTAGCCACCGGTTACAATCGAGTACCTATTGTCCCTCAATTTGAAGGAATGGCAGCGTTCAAAAACAATTTAATCCATAGCAATAAGTACAAAAGCCACAAGCCTTTTGTAGGTAAAAAAGTGCTCATTATCGGCATGGGTAACACAGGTGCCGAAATTGCGCTCGATTTAGCCGAACATGATATTGCCGTTTCCATTAGTTTAAGAAGCGCCATTAATATTGTCCCCCGCGATTTTTACGGAAGGGCTACGCAAGAAACCGCCATGAAACTACACAAATTACCCAACTGGCTCGCCGACAAAATTGGACTAATTTTACGGGAAATCACCATTGGTAACCTCAAAAAATATGGCATTGAACGCCCCAATGAAGCCCCCAATGCACAGGTACGAAAATATGGAAAAATCCCTGTGATTGATTTGGGCACGATAAAGATGATTAAACAAGGGAAAGTAAAAATACAGCCTAACGTATTGCAGTTCAATGCTACTTCTGTAACTTTTGCTAATAAACAAGAAATTGCCTTTGATGAAGTTATTTTGGCAACGGGCTATGCTGCACAAATTTCCGATTACCTAAAAATTCCTAAACATTACCTCGATAAAAAAGGGACTCCTTTGCAAGCATGGTTTGAAGAAGACGAATTACAAGGATTGTACTTCATTGGATTCAATACTGCCTTCACAGGAATATTAAATAGTATATCTATTGAGTCAGAAAAAGTAGTCAATCGTATTTTAGCAAAAAACAAAGAATCATTTCTATCGCATGGATAAACCAACACAAGAATTTTTCAGCAACGACGAAATTTGGACTTCGCTGCTAAAAGAAGTTAATCAAAAAGTAATGGCAGAAATGCAATCGAACGACCCTACAGTCAATTGGCCTGCCGATATAAAGCTCTTAAAACGCCCGCATTTTGTTGATATGCAAATTGTATTAGAAGCTTTCAGGAGCAAAAATCCTAAGAAAATCAGTAACATCCCCGGAGTAGAAACGCTAGAAAGATGCTTCCGCTACCCCGAAAAAAAAAGGGAAAAAGCTACTAGAGATTGTTTCTCGGTGTATGCTGGTTACACAAGCTACGAAGCCTACAAAAAACGTTATATGCAAATGCGCCCTGTGCGAATTCAGCTAAGTTTGGCACAAAGCAACGTGCACATAGAGTTTCAAGGAAGAATTCGCGAGTTGCAAAAAACCTTCCCTCACACTATCAGCAACCAAGATTTCGACACGCAAGATGAACTCATCATCCGCCATATTACTCTTTATTTTTTCTTGGTGTTCGATGAATTTCACGTTTGCCAAATCATTAGCCCCAACGAATTAGGCGTGCTTTGGAAAGAGTTCTATTCAAAAGGAGTAATTGCTGCACTAAAACGTCCGGCATTCAGAAACCGAATTATCGAAATGTTTAAAGAAGAAGATGATTATACTTTCTTCGGGCTAAAAGAAGTATTTCAAGCAGAAATTGAGCGTTTATACAGAAATAGTTATGGAAAAGAACTGTCCAAAGAATAAAATCTTTCTGAAAACCTTATAACAAAAATGCTTTACAAACCTTTAAATGCTTATAAATTAAGATTTTATAAAGTACTCTCAAATTCTCTGTTTTATTCAACTTTTGGCAAGTATATTTGTAAAGATTTTTGAAAGAGTTAACCTAACAATTCGATTAAAATGTCAGAATTTTCATTAGTAGTCCCTACTGCAATAGTAGCTTTTACAATAATTATACTTTTATTAGTATTTGTGCTGCTCTTCGCCCAGTCGAAACTAGTTCAAAGTGGCGACGTTAAACTTATCATCAATGGCGATGAAGACAATCCAATGATTGTTTCCGCCGGTTCAACCTTATTAACTACCCTTTCGGCGCAGAAAGTGTTTTTGCCTTCGGCTTGTGGTGGTGGAGGTACTTGTGCCATGTGTAAATGTCAAATTACAGAAGGTGGAGGAGATGTTCTTCCTACCGAAGTAGGTCATTTAACACGCCAAGAGCAACAAGAAAAAGTACGTCTTTCATGCCAAGTAAAGGTTAAAAATGATATGCGTATTCAAATTCCAGAAGAAATTTTCGGAATTAAAAAATGGGAATGCGAAGTAGTTTCTAACTACAACGTAGCTTCTTTCATTAAGGAATTTGTTGTAAGACTTCCCGAAGGAGAAAACCTTGAGTTTGAGTCGGGAGGATATATTCAAATTGATGTACCTGAGGTAGAAGTTGATTTTAAAAACATTGATATTGCTCCACACCCAGAAGACCCTGCCGGTCCTGACAAATTCAAAAACGAATGGGATAAGTTTGGCCTTTGGGATTTAAAAATGAAAAACGATGAACCTATCTTCCGAGCTTACTCAATGGCTAACCACCCGGCAGAAGGAAATATCGTCATGTTGAACATTCGTATTGCTACTCCACCTTGGGATAGAGCGAAAAATGCTTGGATGGACGTAAATCCGGGAATCTGTTCTTCATACGTTTTTAACCAAAAACCTGGCGATAAAGTAACTATTTCAGGTCCTTATGGGGAATTTTTCATTAAGGAAACTAAAAATGAGATGATTTACGTGGGTGGCGGTGCAGGAATGGCACCGTTGCGTTCACATATCTTCCACTTATTCCATACTTTAAAAACTACCGACAGAAAAGTTTCTTACTGGTACGGAGGACGTTCAAGAAGAGAATTATTCTATACAGAGCAATTCCGTAAAATTGAAAAAGAGTTCCCTAACTTCAGCTACCACGTAGCACTTTCCGAACCTCTGCCAGAAGATAATTGGACGGTAAAAAAAGATATAAACGACAAAGAAGGAGAAGGTTATGTTGGTTTCATTCACCAAGTATTAATTGATAATTATTTGGGAAAACACTCTGACCCCGATGAAATTGAGTTTTATTTTTGTGGCCCGCCTATGATGAACGCCGCAGTAATTAAAATGTGTGAAAATTTTGGCGTTCCGCCAGAAAACGTAGCATTTGACGATTTCGGAGGTTAATCTCAGTTGAAATTAGGATATAGAGATACAGGAGGCTACCAAAATTTTTCGGGTAGCCTCTTTTTTTTCGTGATTTTAGGTGTATGTTTATAGCAAAACAGAAGACTCGTTGCACATGAAAACAATCATTCTTCCCATCTTTTTCCTTTTATTAGTAGGAACCTCTCCGCTTTTTGCGCAGCCCGGTACAAACACATTCGATGCTGAAAAAATGCTGCCTCACAAAATTGTTGTAAAGGTGAAAGAAGGGGTTAATTTCAACTATTCTTTACAAAGAAATTTGCAACGGCTTCCATTTCAGCTTAATAGCTCAAAACAACTGCATCCCTCCGAAGAAAAGCGTTCAATTAAAAAAGGGTTGGTTGCTGAAAGTAAACGGAAACGAAACATCTCCAAATTTGGAATAATCGTATTCATGAGCTTGAAATTAAAGGTAGTAACCTCACCACTGCATTAAATTGGTTACAACAACAAGAGTGGGTAGAGTATGCTGAACCCATTTACAAGAATTATTCACTTCATAGCGGAAACAGAAGCAAAGAAGACGAGGGTTTATTTAAACCAAATATCTTTAGTTGGTCTTATACAACGGCAGAAATAGACTATGCTTGGAATACAGAAGGCGTAACGGGAAATGGTGTAATTGTAGGGGTTTTGGATACGGGTACTGATACCAGCCATCCGGCATTGTCGGGAAAGCTCTATACAAATACTGCTGAAAGTACAGGCACAACGGGGATTGATGACGACGGCAACGGCTATATTGATGATGTGCTTGGCTATAATTTTATCAGTAACAATGGAAATGTAAGCCCTACCGGAGGGCATGGCACACAAGTAGCAGGCTTTGCTTTATTGCCGCCACTAACGATCCCACAAGCGGAGCGTTCGGCACTGCACCCAATAGCAAAATCCTTACGGCACAAGTCGGGAATACTTATCTGAATGTAGTTCCCGCAATGAAATATGCCGCCGAAGAAGGCGCAAGAGTAATCAATCTTTCTTATGGCAGAGAAGGGTTTCCTTCGTGGTACGAGCAAGATATGATTGACTTTTTGACGGAAACCTATCATGTAGTTTTTGTAGCTTCGGGCGGAAATACTTTTACCGACGGCCCTTATTTTCCGGCATCGTATAATAATGTACTTGCCGTGGGGCATTCAAACAGTGGCGACCAAAGAACTGGTTCTACAACGCATAATTACTTTTTAGATGTACTCGCTCCGGGCGCGGGAGTTGCCTCTATTCAAAATGGAGGTGGATACAATAATTCTATTACCGGTTCTTCTTATGCGGCCCCTTTTGTTGCCGGCATTGCGGCGCTATTAATCGAAAAATTCCCTTCTCTTACAGGGCAACAAATTGCAGAGCTAATTAGGACTACCGCTGACGACGTGTACGGCATTTCACCCAATAACAGCCACCCTTTCAAATTGGGGAAAGGCAGAGTAAATGCAAGAAGAGCTTTAACAGAAAAAGATACTCGCCCCGCCATCAGAATGAGCGACTACACTTTCTCTTCTTCGGTGGGAAGGCAAATTCTGTTTGGTGGAGAGACTTTAACACTTCATTGCGATTTCACCAACTACTTAGCCCCTTCTTCTAGTAACTTACAAGTGAGCCTATCACTTTCAGAAGATTCCCCTAATTGCGATGTAACAGTGCCTAATGTGCTTTGTACTGATGAGGTTAACATCACTACGGGGACAGCTACATTAGGAGTAATGAATACGCTTGAGACCCTTACTAGAGATTTCACTGTTGATATCAATACCTCTGAATATTGGAAACGAGTGCAGTTTAAATTAACGATAACTGATACAGGGACAGGCTACAGCGATTATCAGTATTTCGATGTGTACATACGTCCTTCAATCACTACTAAACTTAACCGCTTTTCCATTGGTATGAATACCGATGGAAGATTGGGGTGGACAGGTACTTTGAGTGCCCCCGTAACCCCCGGTTTTTTCTACGATAACCTTGCCGACCCCCTCGGAAATTTGGGAAGAACTCACGCCCCCATCATTAAAAGAGCGGGATTACTGGTTGCCAATGCGGAAGGAACAAAAGTTATCGATGCCGTTCCCTCTGCTTACACTGCGGGAAACCCTGTGGTATATACTGCCGAAAACGATGATTTCACCTCACTAAAAGACATGAGATTGTTCGACAACTTTCC
>CAZFQW010000197.1:0-6797 GCA_964521225.1 uncultured Roseobacteraceae bacterium | reverse complement strand
AACCCGGTAGAGTCTATTTGTTGTAAAAGATTTAGCCTCGGAATAGGCAGTAATAAAGGCGATTTGCTATAGAACCCCTTTGTAATAATTGTTCCATATCTATCTTTAGCGTATTGTGGTAAATCTCTTGACCTTTTTGTGGTGTCTTGTTTCGCTGTATTGGCAGGTTCTTGCTGGAAAAAGCGAGCTTCTGCGGTTTCGGAAAATCCTAAGCTTACGAAAAATAAGCCCGTACAAAAAAGAGTAGTTAATAGTTTTGTCTGTAATTTTTTCACAATTATGATGCTCAAATACCCATGCATTAACCTACTGATTTTAGGAACGGTTTATCTCTTTAATTGCCATCCCTAACAAATCTAATTTGCCTTATAACATTGTGAGAAGAAGAGGGCACTGATTGAAATGTACTGCACGACACCTCTGCTTACCAAAATTCTTTCTGTTTTTAAGAGGGTAAATTTAATAGGATAATTATTTAAAAAAATCATATCAAACCAAAGCCTTAACAAGAAGAATTCCTCTTTTTTTTGTACAAAATATTAAAAAGGCATTGCGTAGTTTTTCCCCATTTATTAATTGTGTTTAAGTGTAAGTTTAATCATTTCCTCAATGCTTAACGTATTCCCATATTTTTTAATAATGGTTTGTAGGCCTTTTTCTGCTACTGCTTTCGAGAGCCCTAAAATGATTAATGCTTGAAGAACTTCTTCTTTCTTCTGTGAGAGTTGCCCTGCCTCAAGGTTAGCCGCAGAAGGGCTCGATTGCGAACTCCCAGCAATTTCTTGCCCAAGTTTATCTTTTAGTTCTAAGATAAGCCTCTTCGCTGTTTTAGCACCAATTCCTTTTACAGATTGGATAATGCCAACATTTTCTGAGTTAACAGCCTCTACAAATTCGGAAACCGACAAAGAAGACAGCACCATTAAAGCCGTTGAAGGGCCAATACCCGAAACACTAATAAGCTGTAAAAAAGCTTTTTTTTCGCGCTCGCTCTGGAAGCCATATAACATTTGGAGGTCTTCCTTTACATAAAGATGTGTAAATAGCTTACAATCGGTATTCTCTTTAATAGCACTGTAAGTACTGAGCGTAATGCGTATTTCGTAACCTATCCCTCCCGTTTCGATAACGGCATAAGCAGGCGTTTTACTGATTAGCTTTCCACTAATGTAGTTGTACATAAGTAGTTAATGGTTTTTCTCGATAGGTTAGCTCTGTCATAATAAAAATATAAGTAACCCTTCAATAGCACTTTGAACATTTCTAGTGCATTTTTTGAGGGTTACTAAATGATGGTGAAATTAAAAAAATATTAAGAAACCAAATAAAATTACCCTTGCTATTATCTGATTATACCCCTAAATACGTGATAGACTAAGCATAATAAACTTTAATAGTAATTTCAGATAGGTACTTTGTTTATCTCAACCTTTAAAAGTGCCGAGTATTACTTCCATTTCCCTCATAATTTCTCTTTGTTTCACACTGGGAGAAAAGATAAAGCCTTCAATGTAATAAATGCGTTTTTGCGATTTATCGAGCAGAGCATAACTCACAAAAGGACCTCCCATAGATATATTTTTAGTTTTCCATCTTCCTTTTGACTGCACTGCATATTCACCGTTCAATTCCATTGGTGCTGAAATCACAGGATCGAGCGTTTCTGTTAACACATAAGAATCGGGGTTTTGAGGATCGCCATAGATATGCTGAAAAGCAATAGAATCTCTCCAAGCAATTATGTTAGCAGGTTCAAACTGAGTTTCGGAGGTATAGGGCTGGTAAGCAAAGATTAGGCTCCTGTCTATTTTTGCTTCGGGGTGCCGTAGCCAAACAAAGCCAGTAGTATCTTTTGCAATGCGATAGCCTGCGGGAATAAAGGTTGAAAAATTATGCTGACTTTGTAGGTTTTCTTGAAGCGTCGTATTTCCTTTTACAGAAAGTAAATCTGCTTTTACCCTTAACTTCTCCTCCTTGTCAAACAAACTTCTTATTTCCTCTTTATGCTCTCGGATGTACTCTATTAGAGGGGCATCTTCGGCAGCAAATAATCTAAAAAAAAGCTGCCCGTTTGCATACTCATCTCTTTTAAGCTGTTGGAATCGTTCTCCATTCATTACTTTTTGTACGCTTTCAGGAGTAAAACTCGATTGCAAAATTTTACTACCATAGCTTTTTGTATCGAAAGTAGTTACTGTAATGATGTTGAGGTGTTGTTTAAGCAAGCCAGCAAACAAATGGGGTTTTATGTAACGCACAGTGAACATTGGCTGTGGGCGTGGCAGCCCGGGAACTGCTTCAGTGAGTAGCTCTCGCATGGCATCGCCAAGCTCTCCTTGCCATTTACTTGAGTCCATCACTAAAATTAATTCACCTCTTCCTCCTTTTGCTTTAGGAAGTAAGTTAAGCGATTTACCATCTTCTTGCTTGCACGAAAATAAAAGTAAAGTGCCTAAAAGTATATAAAAAAATAGTTGCGTTATTGTAGCTAATTTTTTGAATGAATTCTTAATACTTAGTGTATTCATTTTCCGAGTATTTTATAAAATTGGAGTGATAGAAATTTACATACAAGCCTTCTCACGCATGGTTTAAACGAGTTAAAGTTGCCTTGCTAAAATATAATGGTAAAGTAGGGAAAAGTTACAACGAATTTAAATTCTTACTCCTAAGAATGTAATGTCGTCTCTTTGGAAAACATTTTCTTGGTGCTCTTTTAGTTCTTTTTCGAGCTTTTTTCCTAAGTCTTTCAGGGGAAGCGTTCCGTTTTCTTCTAAGAAACTCATTAGCTTTTTTGTGCCAAACTTGGTTTTTTTTGCATTGTGCTGATCTACCAAACCATCTGAAGATAAAAAGAGGGTATCTCCTTTTTTAAGGTGAATTTCTACCTTCGTGAAAGTCTTTTCTCTATTTCTAAGTCCTCCTATTGATTTCACGTCGCCACGTTTCATATTTAAAGATTTAGCCCCTTGTTCAAGGTAAAAAAGGGGTCTTTTTGCGCCTGTGAAAGATACTGTTAGTTGGTCTCCTTCTCCTTTTTCGATGGCGCAAAGGCATACATCCATTCCGTCGTCATTTACTTTATCTTCTTGCCTTAAAGCATGAATTATTTCGTTGTTTAGTGTATTTAGAATTTCAACACTATCCTGAATCTTCATTTGTTTTACAATTCTGGTAAGTAGTGTGCTGCCAATCATCGACATAAATGCTCCAGGAACACCATGCCCTGTACAGTCTACCGCAGCAATAAACTTTTTACTACCACTTTCAGCAAACCAATAGAAATCTCCAGAAACAATATCCTTAGGTTTGTAAATCATGAAAAAGTCACTAAAAACATTTTTCATTTTTTCTACATCGGGGAGCATTGCCATCTGAATGGTTTGAGCATAGCGTAAACTATCTGTAATTGCTTCATTTTGCTTCAAAATTCGGTGGTTAAGTACTCGCAGGTCATCTGCTTGTTCAGAGATTTTGGTTCTTTGTAAACGATCTCTTTTGGCAACTAAATAAAAAATAAAAGCAAGAACTGCCAATAATACCACTCCCGATGTAAGTAATAATAGCAATGTCCGAAATTCTTCGTTTTGCGCTGCTAACCGAGCATTTTCCTTTCTTTCTTCTAAGTTCTGTTTCTGCAACGATATGTTTGTAGAATCTTGCCCTTTTAAAATGAGTTGCATCTGTTCAATTAGAAGTTGGTTTTCCAGTTGCGCTTCGTCAAAAGCCTTTTCGTTTTGGTATAACCTCCGCTGAAAGTTATATAGTAACTGCTGCAAGGTTGCCCGTTGCTCGGGGTCTAAGTCAGTTTCACTATTTAATTTATCAGAAATTCGTTCTATCTGAGCTTTTAACTTTATGTTTTGTTCGGCAATTAAATCTTTTTGCACTTCAAGCTCTTTTATTACCTCTCCAATGTCTACATCCATTTCTGTTACTAATGGAGCTAGTTGCGCCTGAGGCACTTCTTCTCGTAAATTGTTAAGAGGCTTTACTTTTACTAAAATTGTATTTTTATCACTATCGCTGCCTATACTAATTATTTCGTGGTTAAATACACTAAGTTCTAGCTTACCATTAGTGGGAACTTTAGCAATGGCTACGCCTGCCTCATCTGTAAAATAAGGTTCTTCTTGTAAGATGATTCGCGTGTTGCCTACAAGTTGCCCTTCTGTGTTTATTACCTTAATTTGCTTTGCCTCATAAGCTACAATTCCAGCGTTGGTTTGTTGGGCAGAAATTCTGATAATAATAAGTCGCGACGAGGTTAATAACTTCACGGCTTTTCTAGGTTGTTCAAAGCCGTTGACAGTAATTTTGGTGGTTGGCGTTAATTGAATAGTTGAAGGGACTTTTAGTTTAAAATCGCCCTTGGCATCTGTTGTTACTTGTGCAATTGTAGGAAACGCTGGTATTTGAATGACGGCATTGGGTATAGGCAATGCCCTTTCGTCGGTTAATAGCCTGCCGTCCCATTCTTGGAAAAACGGAGTTACTACAATTATAATTTCCTTTTCGTTGCGGTTCAGTTCTACTTCTTCGATTTGGTACTCTTCAGAAGAAAAAATAATATCTGATACCTGTAACTGGCTAACGCTAGCAGGTAACTGAATTTTTTTTGCTCCTCCGTTTAATTTAATCCCTGCAATAGAAGACGGCAGTATGTATAAAGCAATCCCTACTCTATCAGTAACTTTTACGGTGTACTCTACGGTAGACTGGGCGTGTAAAAAGTTAAAAGAAGTAATGAGGAAAATAAAGATACCTAAAGGTATTAGCAATCCGTTTTTGGGGGTTATCACAAATCAGCTTTTAAGATTAAGTCACTTGTTACAGTTAGTTTTCAGTTCGAAGACAAATGGATAGCCTAAAGGTTATTCACAAAGGTAAATACTAAATAAACGGTAGAATAAAAAAGTGATTATCCAAACTTTAAAAGAGCATGAAATAATGATGGATTTAAATCTATTGTAAGGTAATAAAAATTGTGGTTTTGTTAAAAAAGAAGAGGTTAGAATGTGCTTATCTAGCCTTTTGGTTGTTTCCTCTGCAATCTATGCATATTTTTTCTGTTACAACTGAAAAAGCTAAGCGGTTTCTCCACCACAGCTTGACCCTGCACCCGCAGTGCACCCGTAACAATGTCTGTTCGTAATAATATCTCGCTCAATAATTCCTTTAAGCTCAAAGTCTTTAATATGTTGAGGGGTACCATCTGCTAATTTCAATTCTAGCATTTGGTTAAAATCGCAATCGTATAAATACCCATCCCAACCTATAGAAAGCGTATTGCGGCACATAACCCCCACTGCTGCCGTGGGATTAAAAGCATTCGCTAGTTTTTCCATATAGGCATTGTAGTTTTCAGTTTGGATGAGATACTCAAGAAACCTGCTAATGGGCAAGTTGGTAATGGCAAAAAGCTGATTAAACTCTATTCCATAGCCGTGTTCCAATTTCTCTTTAAATTCTTTTTCCAGACTTGCTTGCCCCGCAGGCATAAATGCACCCGTTGGGTTGTATACCAAATTAAGCGTAAGCCCTGTATTCTCTTTGCCATAGCCCACCTCGTTAAGCATTTTTAAGGCTTTTATAGATTTCTCGAAAACCCCCTCGCCGCGTTGCGCATCTGTTCTTCTGGCAGAGAAGTAAGGAAGCGAAGAAACCACTTCAACTTTGTGCTTTTTAAAAAAAGCGGGTAAATCGTTGTACTTAGGGTTCGCCACAATAATTGTGAGATTACAACGCACAATTACTTTTCTGCCTAGCTTGCTTATTTCTTCTACAAACCATCGGAAATTGGGGTTCATTTCTGGAGCACCACCGGTTAAATCAACTGTTGCTATATCACTATTTTTAAGAGCATTTATACAAAATTGCATGGTTTCCCTTGTCATGATTTCTTTGCGGTCTGGCCCAGCATCTACATGGCAATGCTTACAGGTTTGGTTGCACATTTTGCCCACATTTATCTGCATAATTTCAACAGATATAGGCTTTAGAGGGAACAAACCCGCTTTTTGCATCGGAACTTCAAAACGCTGTGTAGTATTTTTATTGTCGTCGTCAAGAAAATTCACTTGTGCCTGTGCTTTGGCAAGTTCGTGTTTTCTTCTCTTTAAGGAAGGGATAGTCATAGAATAAATCGGTGATTGGGTGAGCGAATGTTTAATTGGGTGAATGAGTAAATAAATGTGTGTTTGTTTACATCGTTAAATCCTCTACTTTATTCATCATTTGTACGCTGTGTACTAGCGAGGCGCCTCCTCTAATGGCAGCCGATACGTGTACCGCTTCCATCATTTGCTCTTCGTCGGCTCCTTTTTCTAGAGAATCGCTTGTGTAAGCCTCAATGCAATAAGGGCACTGAATTGCATGAGCCACAGCGAGGGCAATTAACGATTTTTCTCTTGCCGTTAAGGCACCGTCTTTAAATACATCGCCATACCAATCGAAGAATTTTTTTGCTAGTTCTGGCTGAAACTTCTTTATGTCTCCAAATTTTGGTAAGTCGCTAGCATTGTAGTAAGTATCTTTCATAAATAAGTATTAATTTTAGTGATAGTGTAAAATAAAATTTAGTAACCATTAAAATCGGTTTTTTTTGTAGATAGTGTAAGCTATTGGATGATAGGTTTAGCTTAAAATACTGTTCGTTAGTAAATTAACTGAACACGTGTTCGCCCCCCAAAGTGTTAATCGAAACTAAACACTACCAATGCTTTTGCCAACAAAAGGTAGCAACTCTTAAAAGTTGAAAATATAGGTAAAAGTTTAAATCGCCCTGAAAATTTGCG
>CAZFQW010000196.1:3544-6808 GCA_964521225.1 uncultured Roseobacteraceae bacterium | reverse complement strand
TCAAAATTGGTAATCCATTGGTCTTGTTCTTTGAAATACAATAGTTCGTCGAGCATATTGGGGAAACTCGGCTGATAGCGCAACTTTCGCCCTTGGGGAGCATAGAACCCCGGAAGGGTAAGGGTGCAACCTTTGATCATGTTGGTATCCTCCATAAAATGATTTACCAAATATTCTGGAGCTGTTGAAAAGTAGGGGGTAAAAGGAAGTTTAAACGATTTTCTGAATTTTTTACATAAATCCTTGGTGTTGTTATCAATTTCTTGCTTGTAAAAAAACATGAGCGAATCTAGCCCAAAAGCAGCAGAAGAAATTAAATGAGTACCTAAGGAGATTTCCTCTCGTATAGTCGCCGAAGTGCCCACACGCACAATTGTAAGGGGCGTTGTTTCCTCTTTAGCAGCTCTTGTTTTTAGGTCGATGTTGGCTAAAGCGTCGAGCTCATTCAAGAAAATTTCGATATTACCGGTTCCCATTCCTGTGGACATTACCGTAATTCTCTGCTTTTTATAATAGCCTGTATGAGTAATGAACTCTCTTCGGTGCATTTCAAACTCTATGCTATCGAAAAGTTTACTTACTCTGTGGACTCTTCCGGGGTCGCCAACTGCAATTATTTTATTGGAGATATTTTCTGGGAATAAATTTAGATGATAGATACTTCCATCTTTATTGAGGATTAGTTCTGATTCTGGAAACTGCTGAACTATATCTGCTGAGGGTTTTTTCCGAAGACGTAAGCCCATGGTGTAAGATTATAGGTTAAATAGTGTTGGGGTTGGTAAATAATACGTATTAAATTACATTCGTGGCTTGTACTCCTGTAATTTGAGGAACTGCCGAAATAATTGCTTGTTCAACCCCAGCTTTTAAAGTCATGGCAGACATGGGGCAAGCCTCGCAAGTCCCTAGCAACTCTAACTGAACCACTTTCTCGTCTGTGATACCAACAATCTTCACATTGCCACCATCGGCTTCTAAGTAGGGGCGAATTGTGTCTAAAGCTTCTTCAACTTTTGCGATCAGGTCAGCATCTTTGTGAGCATCAACAACCATAACTGTGAGTATTTTAAATATTGTATAATATGAGTTTCAGTATAAGCTAGGCGGCCAAGTGTAAGTTCTAATTAAACCCCTATTTGAAAAAATATTTCTCAAATAAAAGAAGCACTAAATGTGTTCTTTATCAAATATACCTCAGCATCATTAACTTACCTTAAAATTGTGCAATAATTTGAGGAAAAGCGCAAGCATTTTCGTTCATTGCTTATTATAACTAAATCTTTATTAATAAGGTTTAATTAGGCTACCGGCGTAACTTCATCGTTGAGTTGTGCAATCATTTTATTGTAAAATGGAGAGAATTGCTTAGAAGGAAGATTTGCTTTTTTTAGGTTATAATTCCATTGCATTATCTTTTTGATATGCTTGTTAAATGCATTTGTAGAAAGCTCATTGAAAGCTTCGATATTACTCTCATTTTTGATGAGTGCTCTCGCTTTGCCCATCCACTGCATTTCTAAATCGTTTCTTTCTTGGTCGAACGTTTTTAAAGACTCGCTATAATTGCTTGCCACCAAGCGATAAAATTGTTCTGCTTGCCACCAAAGAGAACTATTAATCAGTTTTCCTGGCTCTCTTACAATTCCTTCAAAAATATTACTTCCTGGTATAAAGAAGGGCTTAAATATAGACATACAGGGAGTGGAAGTCCCCGTAAGCCAAGCCGTATGTAAACCTTTTGGTTTAATTTCGGCAACCATAGAAGCGGTAGTCTGTATGTTACTTTGCGAGCGGGTAATGTGCTTGCAAACCGACTCTAGCTTGGCATCGGAAGGGTTAAATTGTTTGCTAGGATAATGGGAACGAAGTAATGCAAATGCATTTTCAAGCGTGAAGTTTCCTGCTGTCTTTTTGAAGGAATCGTATAAATAGTCGGTAGTTTTTCCTGCTTTTAAATACTTTGCTTTTTTAGTATCGCCATAACTATCTTTAAAACTAAAATCTTTCCCTTTCTTTATCCAGCCTTGCGCCTTAGCAAAACTGACTACATCCTTACTGTAGTAATCATATTCAGCGGCTATTGTATAAGTGTTTGAAATAGCCTTGAAGTCTTTTACTTTTTGAGCTACCCATTGTTTCCCGGCAGTCTCTAGTAAAAAGGCATTGTTGGCATCGGCAATTAAAAAGCTGTTATGTGTGTAATCTAAGATTTGGTATCCGTCTGGTACATCTTGCCCAAATGCGGTAACTAGCCCACAAATGGTTTCCATTGCCAACTCAGCATTGTTAGTTCGCTCTAATGCTAAACGAACCATATCACCACCGGTAAGCCCTTTCTTGTTGTGAGAAGTTTTAAACTGATTAAATACAGAAGTATAGCCAATTGTAACGCCATATTGGTTTATACCCATTTCTGCTCCCCAACTATGGTAAGGCTTCGATAAAATTACCTCGTTGGTTCTTTTTACCTGCTGAACTTGCATGAAAGAACAGCTTACCATTGAATCGGGCTGTTGCATTTCCGGAATGCGTATAGTCGCTTGTCCTTCGTTAGGTTCTCGGTTGGCATTTTTGCCAAATAACGTGTTTCCTTCTGCGGTTAGTGCCGCACTCATTACAAAAAGACTACTCATTTTATCTGTTATCTGTTTACTTTCTTTTCAAAAACAATTTTACAGATTTTTTGCTGACTGTTCGGTTAAAAGTCGGACAGCTACCAACAAAAACCTTCCGCAAAGTAAATATAAACCCTCTTAAAGTTGCTTATAGCGCATCAATAATCAATTTAGATTTATAAAATGATAAAAATCATCCTTTGATAGGTGTATAAGTCATCCCTATCAAGGGTGGTTACAGGCTACATTTGAATTATGGGCGTAATAATAATTCTCATATCGATTAGCTTACTGGTGGCGAGTGGTTTTCTCGCGGCATTTATATGGTCTGTGAAAACCAACCAGTATGAAGACACCTACACACCTAGCATTAGAATACTATTAGAAGATGATTACTCAGGAACAAAACAAACAACTCAGCCAAGCCGAGACGGGGAATAAACCTGACTTGGAGCGTTTTTCGTACGACAACGGCATTGTGAAAAACTTTGCCTTTGCTACCATTTTGTGGGGCGTAGTGGGCATGTTGGTCGGCTTAATTGTCGCCTTGCAGCTTACCAACCCAATGTTCAACCTTGGGTTGGAGTTTACCACATTCGGCAGACTAAGACCCTTACACACCAACGCAATTATTTTTGCATTTGTG
>CAZFQW010000196.1:0-3534 GCA_964521225.1 uncultured Roseobacteraceae bacterium | reverse complement strand
GATTTTCATGGGCGTGTATTACTCGCTACAACGCTTGTGTAAAGCAAGGATGTTTAGCGATGCACTCAGCAAAATTCATTTTTGGGGATGGCAATTAATTATTGTTTCCGCAGCCCTTACCCTTCCCTTCGGGATTACCACAAGTAAAGAATATGCTGAACTAGAATGGCCCATTGACCTTGCCATTGCAGCCATTTGGGTAATTTTTGGGTGGAACATGATTGGTACTATCCTCAAAAGAAGAGAACGCCACCTGTATGTAGCTATTTGGTTCTACCTAGCCACATTTGTAACGGTAGCCGTGCTTCATATTGTAAACAGCTTGGCACTTCCGGTAGATTTCTTGAAAAGTTACTCTGTTTTTGCCGGAGTGCAAGATGCCTTAGTGCAGTGGTGGTACGGACATAACGCTGTTGCCTTCTTCTTAACTACTCCTTATTTAGGGCTGATGTATTACTTTGTTCCTAAAGCAGCGAACCGACCGGTGTTTTCTTACCGGCTTTCAATTATTCACTTTTGGGCACTCATTTTTATTTATATATGGGCGGGGCCG
Source organism: uncultured Roseobacteraceae bacterium (assembly GCA_964521225.1). Lineage (GTDB taxonomy): Bacteria > Bacteroidota > Bacteroidia > Cytophagales > Flammeovirgaceae > CAYUJH01. Next base: position 2,981 of record CAZFQW010000196.1, on the reverse strand, counting down.
CATCATTTGCTGTACACGGCACTACCCGATTGGGCGCAATCGCTAGGCACGGCATTTTCAATTATGCTCATTGCCCCATCGTGGGGGGGTATGCTGAACGGGCTTTTTACACTAAGAGGCGCTTGGGATAGAGTGCGCCAAGACCCTATTCTCAAATTTTTTGTGGTTGCGGTTACTGCTTATGGTATGTCGACTTTTGAAGGTCCCATGCTTTCGTTGAAAAACCTAAATGCCATTGCGCATTATACCGATTGGATTGTAGCACACGTACACGTAGGCGGCTTAGGCTGGAACGGTTTCTTAACCTTCGGTATTTTGTATTGGATGCTTCCAAAAATATTTAACACTAAACTTCACTCTCGAAAACTAGCTAACTTCCATTTTTGGATTGGCACTTTGGGCATGATGTTCTACGTAATCCCAATGTATTGGGCAGGATGGACACAGGGTTTAATGTGGAAACAATTTACGCCTGACGGTTACTTACAATATCCTAACTTCTTAGAAACTGTATTGCAAATTGTACCCATGTACAAGCTGAGAGCATTAGGCGGAGGATTGTACCTAATTGGTGTATTAGTGATGGTGTACAACCTAGCAAAAACAGTGATGAGCGGTAAACTACAGGCAAACGAACCCGCCTCAGCACCCGCTTTAGAGAAAGAATACAAACCGAAAAAAGGCTTGCACTGGCACCATTGGATTGAAAGAAGACCCATTCAGTTAACTATTTTGAGTACAGTAGTTATTTTGATTGGTGGTATCGTAGAGTTTTTACCTACTTTCTTAATCAAATCGAACGTACCTTCTATTGCTTCGGTAATGCCCTACACTCCGCTAGAATTACAAGGGAGAGACATCTACCTAAAAGAAGGATGTTACACTTGCCACTCGCAAATGATTAGACCGTTCCGCTCAGAAACAGAACGCTACGGCGAGTACTCAAAAGCAGGAGAATTTGTATATGACCATCCGTTTCAGTGGGGTTCTAAACGAACAGGGCCAGATTTACACAGAGTAGGAGGGAAATACCCCGACTCTTGGCACTACCACCACATGTTGGAGCCAACTACCATGTCGCCAGGGTCAATCATGCCGCCTTACGAGCACATGCTCACCAACACACTCGATACTACTTCAACCGCTGCTAAAATTAGAGTAATGCAAAAGCTAGGGGTTCCCTACCAAGAAGGTTACGATGCAATAGCCAATGCAGACCTCCAAAAACAAGCAGAAAAAATTGCGAATAAACTAAAAGAAGATGGCATTGATACCGACGCAAACGTTGAAATTATAGCACTCATAGCTTACCTACAACGAATGGGTACAGATATTAAAGCCGCCGATAAAGTCCCTAAAAAATAGTACTCTGTTTTTAGGGTTGAGTTGGTATGCTAACGCAACCCTAAAAACACCTAACTCAAAATAAAAAATAGTATGTACAAAGATGTTTTAAGGTCGATTGAGGGAATTGAAATCCTGCCGGTAATAGGCTTAATAATTTTCTTTTCGTTTTTTGCCGCTTGGGCATTGTTTGCTTTCCGAAGCAACAAAGATTACATCAAGCACATGGCAGAAATGCCCCTCGATTTAGAACCAACAGCAGAGAATACACCCTCATAAATCTCATTCATTGGAAAAAAATATTCAGATGAAAAATAGTATTAACAAACAAACACTTCGCTACTTACCCTTAGGGGTGCTAGTACCTGCTCAAACAAGTGCAGCAGAGTCAGGCTCGTGGTTTAGCGATTTACTCTCAGGGGCTTCAGGAGAAGAACAATTTCTTCTGTTTGGAGCGGCTTTACTCGTTTTCTTCTTAATAATACTAGCCCTAGTATTAATGGCAGAAGTAATAGCAGTACATTCAATCTTACTTAAAAAACTAAAAACAGAAGGTGCAGAAGAACAAGTGCCGGTAGAAGCGGAAACAAGCGGTTTTTGGAAGTGGTTTTGGGATAAGTTTAACGGGGCGGCAGATGTAACCCACGAGAGAGACATCCTGTTAGACCACGATTACGACGGCATCCACGAGTTAGATAATAACCTCCCCCCTTGGTGGAAATATGGTTTTTATTTTACCATTGTATTTGCCATAGTATACGTATTCCGCTTCCATATTTCTTGGGAGGGCGACGAGGTAGTTTCTATCCAAGAATACAAAGAAGAGGTACTGAAAGCCGAGGCGGCAAAAGCGGAGTTTTTGGTAGAAGCCAAAGATTTAATAGACGAGTCTAACGTAGTATTTACCGACGATGTAGCAAGTTTAGAAACAGGCAAAAAAGTATTTGATTTCAACTGCAAAGTATGCCACGGCGGTGCAGGCGAGGGCGGCGTTGGCCCCAACTTAACCGATAAATATTGGCTACACGGAGGCAGTATCCAAGATATATTTAAACTGATTAAATACGGTGCGTCAGAAAAAGGAATGTTGCCCTGGAAAGACAACCTCAGACCTCAGCAAATGCAGGAAGTAGCAAGTTACATTATGACGCTCCAAGGAACGAACCCTCCTAACCCAAAAGAACCGCAGGGCGAAGAGTACATACCGGCAGAGTAAAACTCAGCATTTATAAAACTTTGAAAAGCGAGCCTTAGCGTAACTAGGCGAAGGCTCGCTTTCTTTCCAACTTACACACTACACTATCGGGCTGTGTAATACAGTCCACTAAAATTTATAAAGCCTCCCTCGGCGGCACTCAATTATGGCAATTAAAAAACAAGAAACTAATTACTACAAAGAAGGCTACAGAGACGGCGTAGCCACTGTAGATGTAGAGGGGAAAAGGATTTGGATGTACCCCAAAAAACCATCGGGTACGTTTTACAATTACCGAAAAATTGTTAGCTATTTATTGCTTGTTATTTTATTTACGGGTCCTTTCTTAACTATTGGTGGCGAGCCAATCCTCATGCTCAATGTGTTAGAAAGAAAATTTGTGATTTTAGGTCAGTTATTCGTTCCGCAAGACTTCCATATT